>NZ_JAKKSC010000080.1:0-1248 GCF_025653705.1 Shewanella sp. SM87 | reverse complement strand
CGTTAATAAAGCGTTTGCGTAAGACGTTAAGCATCACGTAAAAGTTTACATGCACTGATGAATAAACGGTCAACCGTACCTATTAGAGCCTGACTTGACCAAGGCATTAAATGCCGATGTAGTGATAAGGTAATGGGTTTCGGATTTACATCATGGCGCGGGTAAAAAGCCTATTTAGACGCCGAATATATGGTAGTGAACCAATCATTCAAAAGTGTTGTAAAAGCTGAGGCGTCCATATATGGTCAAGTAAAATTGGCCACGRTTTTAGAGTCATTCCAATATAAACGTTCTGACTCATTTGGCGTTAACCCACCATTATATTGATGGGGTCTKGTCTCACTGTAATATCCAGTGATGTAATTTGTGATCTCTTTATCTGCTTCTGTAAAATTCCCATAACCACTGGCGGGTATCCACTCAGATTTCAAACTTCTAAAGAAACGCTCCATTGGTGCGTTATCCCAACAATTCCCGCGGCGACTCATACTTTGCTCAATCTGAAGACGCCATATTAATTGTCTGAATTTCAAGCTTGTGTAATGCGAACCTTGATCGCTGTGATATATCACATTCTCAGGCTTACCCCTTAACTCAAATGCCATTTTCAAAGCTTTACAGGTCAGCGCACTATCTGGTGATAATGACAAGGCCCATCCAATAGGCTTGCGGGAAAATAAGTCAAGAACAACGGCTAGATAGGCCCAGCGATTACCGACCCAAACATACGTCACGTCGCCACACCACACTTGATCTGGTTGAGTTACTGCAAACTGTCGATTAAGCGTATTGGGGATTGCAACATGCTCTTGTGTCGCTTTCCGATAAGAATGCTTAGGCTGCTGACAGCTTAATAACCCAAGTTTTTTCATTAGATTACGGGCTCGATAACGACTGAGACCAATCCCTTTGTTAGTCACTAATTGCGCTATCGTTCGCGCACCGGCAGAGCCATGACTAATACGATGTGCAGCCTTCACTTCACTGCATAAAATAGTMAAGTCTGCATCAATATGTTCTTTTCTTTTTAGCCAATACTTATAGCTACTTCGATGCACTTTGAATGCATTACAAATTGTGAGAATAGAGTGGCTCTGCTTGAGTGCGCTGATTAGCGTAAATTGTTCATCGAGTCTGACATCAAGAGAGCGGTAGCCTTTTTTAGGATAAGATTGTGCTCCTCAAGACGAGCTATTTGCTTCTTCAGCTCACGGATTTCAATTTGTTCAGGGGTAATCGGAGATGCTT
>NZ_JAKKSC010000079.1:0-1261 GCF_025653705.1 Shewanella sp. SM87 | reverse complement strand
CAATAAGTGCTATCAAGCGTGGACACCCCCATATGATAAAAGTGACCCACAAGAGGCCATATATATCGTGTGATACAGACAGGTTTTATTTCGGATATTATTCAAATCTCGACTGTTATTGCCATCCCGAAGATATGCATAAAGTGTTGTCGCTACTGATGAAGCAATTACCGGGGTCGGAACTCTTTTTATTGAAAAATGAACGAATAGTTGGCCTCTCTAAAGTTGGCACCCGTGACGGCGAATCTGCTCAACTGTCAGATTTTGCCCCTGAGAATACCCAGCCCAGTTAACGTTTTTTCTCGCGCCTGTTACTGGCGCTAATTACGACCATTATCTGGATGCAGGCTAACAGACCTTTCGCGGCAAGGTCGTTAAGGGCGAGAAGACATTAAGTACAAACCGTGTGGGTAGGTTAACGACGACCATGCAGTACCGTGGGCACAGCAAAGGAATAGCTATATGAATAAGAGAGCAGCGCCGCAGCAGTTGGCGTCGACAGAGCAAGAGACACAACCGTTGGACTACAGTCGGTATGAAGACCTGCCGCGCACTGAGTACCTGCAATTACCCCAAGAGGAGCAAGACCGGCTCTATCAGTTGCGTCAGCAGCGGGTGCGTGAGGCGCCCACCCTCTATGAGTGGGATATTAAGGTAGCGACTGTGTATGGCATTGGGTGGATCATGGTCCTTATTCCGTGCGGGATTACGGCTCTAGTTGGGTTGGTGACATACTGGTATGGATTTGAGCAATGGTATTATTTTCTCATCATAGCGATGATTTTTGGGCCATTTATGCGCTACCTCTGGTTGGCTGACAAACAGTACCACTATCGGCTCACCACCGAGGGGCTGGTCACCACCTATCATGATGCTATTCCGGATGCAGCCTATGCGGTAGTGCGGGGGCTGGCTTGGTTTGGTGTGGTGGTTTGTATTGTCGGGGTGGCCTTTTTAGGCCCAGCAGCGCTGGTTGGTGTAGGTGGAATGGCTCTGGGGGCATTGTTCTTTACTGGTTTTAAAAATGTAGAAACCACCTCAATAAGTGCTATCAAGCGTGGACACCCCCATATGATAAAAGTGACCCACAAGAGGCCATATATATCGTGTGATACAGACAGGTTTTATTTCGGATATTATTCAAATCTCGACTGTTATTGCCATCCCGAAGATATGCATAAAGTGTTGTCGCTACTGATGAAGCAATTACCGGGGTCGGAACTCTTTTTATTGAAAAATGAACGAATAGTTGGCAGTTGGC
>NZ_JAKKSC010000078.1:0-1307 GCF_025653705.1 Shewanella sp. SM87 | reverse complement strand
CAAATAAGTAGACACGCATGATGCTGTTTGATCTAATCAATTTCGCCAAAAACCTACTAGATCCAACATCATGCGTGATATCGACATATTACACGATTTACTCAAAAAACAATGCCCTCAAATACACCAAAAACGCCTTAATTCTCTGATGGTTGCTACTGAGTCTTTACTCGATGGCAATCAACTCTCGTTAACCCAGTTAGGACGGAACATAACGGGTAACGTTGCACCAAAACACAATATCAAGCGTATTGACCGACTGCTCGGAAATCTACATGTTGTCAAAGATAAGTTCGCTATTTATCAATGGCATGCACAGTATCTCTGCGGCTCAAATCCGATGCCCATTATTCTTGTGGATTGGTCWGATGTGCGCGAACAACTGCGAATGATGACCTTACGCGCATCAATMAGTGTTAAAGGTCGCTCCATTACGTTGTACGAACGCACTTTTCTGTTTGAAGATTACAATGCCCCRCGCAGTCATAACGCTTTCTTAGCTGAGCTTGCTAACGTATTGCCGCCAGGATGCTGCCCGCTCATCGTCACCGATGCAGGTTATCGCAATACTTGGTTTAGGGAAGTCGAGCGCCATGGCTGGTTTTGGCTAGGTAGAGTTCGTGGTGATGTCAGTTTTATGCTCAACGGCCAAACATCATGGCAGTCAAATAAATCCCTCTATCCTAAAGCGAATTCAACCGCGAAATACATGGGTAGCGTCAAGTTAGCGCGCAAGTCTCCGCTACAATGTTACCTGCACTTGTTTAAAGCTAAACCTAAGCTGCGTAAGGATAAGCGTTCTTCTAAAGCTGGGCGAAATCACACCGCACAAAAGAGTTACAGCTCAGGGAGTAAAGAGCCTTGGCTACTCGCAACAAATCTACCTCCGGACTACTTTGGCCCTTCAAAGGTCGTCGATTTATATGCTAAGCGAATGCAAATTGAAGAAACCTTCCGCGATTTAAAAAGTCCGCAATATGGCATGGGCCTTAGACAAAGCCGCAGCCGTTGTCCAAAGCGATATGATGTATTGCTGCTCATCTCTATGCTGGCTGAAATCGTGTTGTGGTGTATTGGGTTAGCGGCACAACACCTTGGATGGCAAAGATATTTTCAAGCCAATACAGTGAGAAAGCAGGCTGTGCTATCAATTGTTAGACTTGGAAAGGAAGTACGCAAAAGAGACAAATATCCGGTAAAGGAGACAATTTTTCGCTGGGCATTAATCGAATATATAAACTTAGTTCATGACGCTGGAAAACCTCAATTATGAGGGGATCCCCCAGCGCCGGGGATCCCCCAGCGCC
>NZ_JAKKSC010000077.1:0-1343 GCF_025653705.1 Shewanella sp. SM87 | reverse complement strand
TTGACCATATATGGACGCCTCAGCTTTTACAACACTTTTGAATGATTGGTTCACTACCATATATTCGGCGTCTAAATAGGCTTTTTACCCGCGCCATGATGTAAATCCGAAACCCATTACCTTATCACTACATCGGCATTTAATGCCTTGGTCAAGTCAGGCTCTAATAGGTACGGTTGACCGTTTATTCATCAGTGCATGTAAACTTTTACGTGATGCTTAACGTCTTACGCAAACGCTTTATTAACGTCGAAATTATCGTTACTCGTGAGGATCCGCCATCCTATACGCGCTATTTTATTGGCCAATGCGACAACGGCTTTGTGTCGACCTTGCCTTAACGCAAGTGCATTAAACCATCGCCCAAGTCTATCATCACGTTTGCTCGCAAATCGGCCAACGGCTCTGGCGCCGTGGATGAGTAAAACACGTAGTTCTGAGCTGCCATTTTTCGTGATCGATCCTAGTCGAACTTTTCCACCAGAACTCGATTGCGATGGCACTAAGCCACACCATGCAGATAATTGCCGGCCATTTTTAAATTGATGACCCGAACCTAATTCACTCATAAAGCTTGCTGTGACTAATGGTCCAAAGCCAGGGATCGACAGCAATGCATTGTAGCGAGGTTGGATTTGACATAGCGCTTTAATGTCGCGCTCGATTTGATTAATTCTTTCATTTAAAACACATAAATCTTCATATAAAAATTTTAACAGGTAATGAAGCGTATGAGACAGTTCATGCTCATTATTTGCTAAAATACGGCTAAGTGACGCTTGTAATTGCAACCTGCCGACAGAGAAGATCACACCAGACTCGCTCGCTAGGCTTCGAATTTGATTGACCATGGCGGTTCGATTTTGAACGAGACGACTACGTACACAACGTAATGCTTTAATGTCTTGTTGCTCAACAGTTTTAACTGGAACCATGTGGATATTAGGTCTGAAAACCGCTTCGCATATAGCGAGGGCATCGTTGGCATCATTCTTTTGGTTTGCAACAAATGGCTTAACATGTTGAGCAGGGATCAATTGCACTTGATAACCAAGAGCTTGAAATTGTCTTCCCCAGTAATGCGCCGTACCACAGGCCTCCATAGCAATAAGGCTACCTTCGGGGAATTGTCTAATTTTATCGAGCAGCTTGTTTCTGTTAACCTTTTTGTTACTCATGACAGAGTTATCCATAAGACAAACACAAACTTGAAAAACATTTTTGGCTAAATCGATACCAATAACTTTAATATCCATGATGGAAACCTCCAGAACTATTTGTCAGCTTTAAGCTTGGCATAATACTGCAAGCTTAGGTGCTGAGGCGTCCATCACATCACTACA
>NZ_JAKKSC010000076.1:0-1559 GCF_025653705.1 Shewanella sp. SM87 | reverse complement strand
TGTGAAGGAAGCGCTTGGTCGTTTGACTGCGAAGATCAATCTACAACCGAACCTTAGTGCAGTATTTCAAGACAATAAATATGATGAGCTCAGGGTTGTCGTGACAAGTGATAGGGTGACAATAAAAATTGAAGTCTCTCCTGTTGCGAGAGGTACGCTACACAAAGCGGTATTAATGCCAGTCGTTGAGTTAGTTGAAGAGGAATTTGGGTATGCAGAGATCCCCGTTGTAAGCCTGCCTGATCTATACGGTGGTAAGTTATGTGCAGCGATGGATAGGCAGCACCCAAGGGATCTATTCGATGTAAAAATGCTGCTGGCGGAAGAGGGGATCAGTCGAGAGATTTTAGTCGGCTTTCTCACTTATACACTTAGCCATCCAAGGCCTATTAATGAAGTGATGTCTCCACGCTGGAAACCGCTTGATGAAAGCTTTCAAACTGAATTCAATGGAATGACGACAAAGCCGATTAAACTCGATGAGCTTATTTTAACTCGCTCAGAAATGCTGACAGCGTTGCAGCATCACTTTACTGCAAAAGACAGAGACTTTTTATTATCCTTTAAACAGGGTCAGCCTGATTGGTCATTGTTTGATGAACCGAGCGTCGCGGCACTACCTGCGGTGAGATGGAAGCTATTGAATATCCAAAACCTAGCGAAAAACAAATCCAAGCATCAAGAACAACTCATTAAACTGGCAGATGTATTGGAGACGTGGGTTGCAGGTCGGATACTGTAATGTACAGTGTATTGCTGATTTTATCTGATAGTTCGCTGTTTGTGGGCGTTGGCTGCTTAGATGTGAGCTAAGGCTTTAAGCAAAAAAAGCGAACCGTGAGGTTCGCTAGTAGGTGATTATTGAGGCGCGTTAGATTGTGCTTCAATAATCTGCTTTTCCCAATATTGTTCCGCGGCTTCAAAGTAGACTGTCGGGTGATACCCTAAGACATACTCAAACTCTGCGGCAAATAATTGGCAAAAATTTGTTATATCATCAACATACATGAGTAATAGCTGCATCATTTCTAAGTCGTTTAAAAACTGAGAGCTAAACTCAGGATGCTCCTCAAAAATAGATTGGCTAATACTCACACCTAGAACATGTCCATCTATATTTAAGTGAAGATAAATGTAGCGTGTAAACAGCAGCTCTATTGAGGTTTGGTCGTTCAGTTTAATATCTGCAAGTAACACGACTTTGCAGTGTTCATGCCAAGGACTAAATGTTTTAAGCTGATTTACATGAATAAAAGTTGAGTGTTCCATTTATTACTCCTATTGATTTGGCCTTTCAACTTTTACTTAGGTCTGTGCCATGGAAATTAGCCCTGTTTGCATAAATTGCTCAGCAAATGAAATTGCGAGTTCAATCTGAACGACGGACATTTTTTCACGCACTAAGCGTTGTTTAAGCATGTGCAGGAGTATTTCTTGCTCAACGTTGTCCTCGTAAGAAAAGGTGTTGCTATCAGGCATCTCTTYTTTAATTACATAGGTCATCAATTCGAAGACCATCAGCAGATTGTGGGCTTGTTGTTCAAACGCAGTCGATTGCA
>NZ_JAKKSC010000075.1:0-1607 GCF_025653705.1 Shewanella sp. SM87 | reverse complement strand
GAAATCTGTTATTCCAAGGCGCCGCTATAAGAATACACCTCAAGAAAGAGTCGATTGGTGCTTATATCGGTATCGACATTTAGTGGAGAATGCTTTTGGAAGAATTAAGCACTATCGAGCAATATCAACAAGATATGACAAGCTAGCAAGAAATTACGCCAGTATGGTGTCACTGGCGTTTATGTTAATGTGGCTGCCGATATATTGCTGAACAACATTTGTACAGCAAAGATCAACAGACCCTAGTTACAGCTAAACTGATAACACAAATTCAGCTTCTAACTCGTGGAGCATATCAAACGTGTTTAAATATTTAACTCCAACACGTTCACAGATATTAGGAATTAGAATTTTCTTCTTAATCATGACATCATATCGCTCATGAGTAACAATAGTTGCTCCTAAAACCATTGCTTTAGCAATTAGCCATGGATCCGCACCAGAAAGAAATTCCTCATGAGTACCAGCGTTCATTTGAGACATACTGTAAACAATATTAACAACTTCAACAAATGCCTTCTGAGTTGCTGCATCGCTTTCTGAGAAAAATATATGCTTGTGAGCTTTAACCCAATCACTCAGATCATCACCGTAATGAATCAACTCTTCTTTTACAAATTCGATGCTGCATACTTGACCTTTCTCATACGCTTTAAGAAGCCAAGCCCAGTACGCAGGACAAATAGCCATTCCGTAATATCTGCCCTTAGCTTCAATAAAAGTGTTTGAATCCAGTAAGTACTTCATAATGATAGTTTACTCGCATAAGTCTTTATTGCATGAGGCGCAACACCTAGTAACTTACTCGCGTCTCTAAGTAGCAATCGACCACTTAAGGCTTCTGTTACTACTGCTCGTGATAAAATTAAGCTATTTTTAGCTCCTGCCGTCCTGTAGAAATCCCCACCATTACTAGTCCTGTTTCTAAAATCATTTAATTCTTCTTGATAAAAACCACGATATTCATCTTTAGTTATCAAACCGCAATCCATTGCTCTTCTGGCAACAACAAGCTTACTAACATGAAACTTAGAAGCTCCTCTGAATAAATTTTCAATAATTTTTTCAGAGTGATTCCAAATGGGGATAAGCAGATTCTTTGGAACTAAAAACTCACCAGCGATTGCGTTACAAAATACCTCAACCTTTGCGTGACTACTATATCCATCTGATATTCCACTACTACCAAGCCATAAATGAGCTAGTTCATGAATCAAAGTAAATAATCGTGCAGTTTCAGCATCTGCACTATTAATAAAAATCAACGGTGCTAATACGTCACTAATAGCGAAACCTCTAAACTCAGAAACTTGTAATTTTCGATGAGTATTATTCCCAACAATACCGCTACGCATTACTGTAGTGATGTGATGGACGCCTCAGCACCTAAGCTTGCAGTATTATGCCAAGCTTAAAGCTGACAAATAGTTCTGGAGGTTTCCATCATGGATATTAAAGTTATTGGTATCGATTTAGCCAAAAATGTTTTTCAAGTTTGTGTTTGTCTTATGGATAACTCTGTCATGAGTAACAAAAAGGTTAACAGAAACAAGCTGCTCGATAAAATTAGACAATTCCCCGAAGGTAGCCTTATTGCTATGGAGGCC
>NZ_JAKKSC010000074.1:0-1722 GCF_025653705.1 Shewanella sp. SM87 | reverse complement strand
TTTAAGTCGTCACGCTAAGTCTATCTCGAGTATTCTGGCGACAATTCAAGGGATTGCTGAGCAAACTAACCTGTTGGCGCTTAACGCAGCCATTGAAGCGGCTCGTGCTGGCGAGCAAGGCCGTGGTTTTGCGGTCGTTGCCGATGAAGTTCGAGTATTATCGCGCCGCACACAAGATTCGACTCAGGAAGTACATACCACGATTGAAACGCTACAACGCACTACCGCTCGAGCAGTCAGCTTGATGGAAAGCAGCCAAGCATTAGCGGGTCATAGCGTAGAAGATGCCAATGCGGCGGCGAAAGCCCTTGAAGAAATTACGCAAGCGGTCAACGTGATTTCAGATATGGCAGGCCAAATTGCTACCGCAGCGGAAGAACAGACTCAAGTGACGGGTGAAATAACCCAGAATACGGTTGCGATTAAAGATGTGACTGATGAGATTACCGCATCGGCCATGGCAGATTTGGCACAGGCGAGGGGCTTAAAAGCTCGCGCTAATGACTTGAATGCGCAAGTCGCGACATTTATTCTTTAGTTGCCTTAACTCGATTTTTTGAATAATAGATATTTAAGTAAATTTCAATCGTAGGTTTACAATAACTAATAGTTTTCCTCCGCGCCTTAGACGGCGCGAAGGTATTACTTTTTAAGTTTTTTGTGACGAGACAATAGTTAGTTGATTATACCTTTATTTAAAGGTGCCATTCTGTTTAATTTTTACAAGATTTTAAAATCAATTAATAAATATTTTAATTTGCAATTTTTGGTTGAATTTAATTTTTAGTTGTTTGCATTAATATGCATTTTAAGCCTTTTTAATGTTTTGCACTTATTTAAATTTAGCTAATTTAGTTTGTTTTTTTAACTTAAATTTATTCTTTAATTTATTTATCTTTCATGGTCAACGTGAAATAATTAAGTTATTTTACGTCTCTAAGTAAACTCACTGCTGCTAAAAATAGCTGTTGTTATATTTGGTCGGTATGGTTATCAGGTCTTTATTTGTGAAAAATATATTATGAAATCATTTTCATTAAAGCAGAAAATTCTTTTTTCCGTTATTCTTGCTCTTTCATCTGTCATATTATTATCTTGGCAGAGTTATTCAAGTCAGAAGAAAGTCTTACTAGATGTGAATTTAGAGCAGGCTCAACGACTTGGTGAGCAGCAAGCGCTACTTATCAGTGAGTGGCTCGTAAGCCGTCAGCAAATTGTTAAAGGAATCGGTGGGCAGTTGAGTCATGACATTGTGCAAGCAATGAAACAGGCTAAGCAATCGGGAGGGTTTGAATCGACATATTTTGGTGAGTCTAACGGCAATATGAGAGATTCAGAGCCTGCAACTGACTATACAAATTATGATCCTCGTACACGACCTTGGTACCAAGAGGCTATGCGAACTGGTGGAAGTGTATTTACTCGACCTTATCTTGATACTGCTTTTAATATTTTAGTGGTGACCTTGGCCGAGCCTGTTGCAGGCGGAGTTATTGCTGGAGATCTATCGATTAGTAATCTTATCGAAGAGGTCAACCGCATGAAGTTACCGGCAAACGGTTATGCCATCATGATGCACAAAGACGGCACAGTGATCGCTTATAAAGATCAAGCTAAGACGATGAAACCTATAGCTGAAATCGATAACGAGCTTAATCGCAACTTACCAGAACAAAGCCGTGCAGCGGGCACTCTGTTACCTATGTATTTTTGTATTTTGAA
>NZ_JAKKSC010000073.1:0-1809 GCF_025653705.1 Shewanella sp. SM87 | reverse complement strand
TACGTTTGCAAAACGACATCAATGTTCTAAGCCAGCTACGTTTAGGCCAAAAAGTCCACTTCAAGGCCAAAGAAGGCCAAGTGTTCGGGGTGGTTATCAAAATCAACAAGAAATCAGTGATGGTGGTCAGCGATGATAACCGCCAGTGGAAAATCCCACCAGGACTGGTGCAGATCATGAAAGACATCTAGCCAGGATGCTTGGCCGAAATCTATAAGGCGTCAATACGTCCTAAAATGGACGCTTACAGGGCAATAGCGCACGGCTAAGGCACGTTTGACCTCTGGTAATGCGGGGAAAGTGGCTCCTGCGACAGCCTGCATCAGTTGGATTTGTTGCCGTAGTTTTTTGGCATTCCCTCGTAGTAAGCCATAGTCACGTACTCGCCGTAATCCTTTGGGTAACACATGTTGTAATATCAACCACAAAAATTCAACCGCGGGCAAGCTGCGTACTTGTTGGCAGCGAGTCTGACTGTCTTGATAGGTAAAACTCACCTGATTATCGACATGACGACAAATACTGCTGTCGGGTAATACGCCCCGATAAAGGAAGCGCGACAGATATTGCAGTGCAGGTGCGCCTTTACCCACGAACTGACAATCGACTACCCATTTAAAGTGGGATTGATGTGGCAGGTTGAGTTGATGCGTGTCACTCAGATAAGCCAGTAAACGTGCTCGCCACACCTTGGCAAGATTAAAGGCGTTAAATAAGTAATGGGTTTTACACTTGCGCCATTGCCGCTTGCCTGAGTGGTAGCTATAAAACAGATAGGAAGCGTTGATGTGAATCATTTGTATAGAGTTGTTCCTAAAGAAGATTGGGTTGAGGCTGAGCGTTGCGGGCGTGTCCCTCGATGCCAGGCAGATAAACGGCGAGGCAGAGTTCATCTGAACGAATTGAAGGATGTGGAGCTTGTCGCGAACCGATGGTTTTCTGTTGAGGAAGAGCCTGTCGTTCTTGAGATAGATGTTTCTGGGGTGGCGGAATATCTGAAATGGGAGGAGAGGACTGAGGAGCCTTTGGGTATCTGGCCAAATCTCTATATTGAGGGCGTACCAGTTGAGAATGTGGTTCGAGTTTTTGCGTTAGACTCAGGGCCAGAAGACAAAAGTGTAGTCTCGTTTCGGATAGGTAAAGCTCTGTCTGAGGAGTCTGTATTCTAACTAAGCGTTGGAGCGCACTCTCTGCGCGACGCTAAATTAAAAAGAGGGATCGGGTAAATATCTATTTTTCAGACTATGTCGGGATCAGCAAAGAAGAACTTGATGCTTATGGTGCATTTAATGTATCTCTCATAAACGACCTCCCTGTTTTTATCGATCCATTTTTCTTTTTGGCAGTATGAAAAGCGAACCCTTTCGGGTTCGCAAGTAAGTGGCTAACGCTTAGCATTACTGCTGAATGCTAGCTTAAGCTTCGGCTTCAATAATCTGCTCAGCCCAGAATTGTTCGGCGGCGTCAAAATAGAGAATCGGGGGCAACCCGAATATCTGTTGAAACTCCGCGGTAAACAACTCGCAAAAGGCAGAAATATCATCTTTATACATCAACAATAGCATCATCATTTCTAAGCCCATTAAATACTGAGTATCAAACTCAGCATGTTCCTCAAGAAGTGATTTACTGATGCTAATGCCTAAGTGTTGTCCTTTGATGTCGCGATGAAGATAGATATATCGAGTGAATTGTAAGGCTCTAGGATCGTTATCATTTTCGTCAATGTCAGCGAGTAACAAGACGGTACTATGATCATCCCAAGGGCTTTTTGATTTTCGTTGATATACGCGAATAAACGGTGACTGA
>NZ_JAKKSC010000072.1:0-2002 GCF_025653705.1 Shewanella sp. SM87 | reverse complement strand
ACGACAAGTTCGGCGGGTAACTTACGCCGTCTCATGCTGGCTTTATTGGTAGAATCAAGGGCTTGCTCTATCCATTCGAGCGGGAGTTCTTTTTGGAAGAGAGCCAGTGATTCTGGTGCAGCAAACGTATCGACATCAATCAGCCAGTGAGCCAACATAAAAAATACCCTCAGCAATTAGTGTACTGAGGGTATTGTTAACCATCCGTAGGATCGTTCAACTGATCAATGCCTTAACTGATCGGTGTTATCCCGATTGGGAGGCTTTACAAAATAGCTCATTTTTATCTTACGCTTGCGCTTTCTTAGGCAAAGAAAAGTGCAGTAAGGCATAGCCAAGTAATGCTGCTGTCGTAGAACCCATTAAGATACCGAGTCGAGCATAGGTATCAAATTCAGGACTTACATTTCCGAACGCTAAAGAGGAAATGAAGATAGACATTGTAAAGCCAATACCACACAACACAGATACCGCAAAGATATGCTTGAAGTTAACGCCTTCAGGTAACTTAGCAACGCCCATTTTTACCGCTGCCCAGCTAAAGGTAAAGATACCTAGAGGCTTACCAACCAGTAGACCCAAAGCAATACCGAGTGGCAGCATTGAAGTTAGACCTGACATCGATACGCCTTCTAACGAAATCCCCGCATTGGCAAATGCGAATAGAGGCAGAATACCAAATGCCACGTATGGGTGAAGCGCGTGCTCCATATGTTTAAGTGGAGAATGTTCGCCCTGCTTTCCCTTTAGTGGGATAGCAAAACCAATCACTACTCCTGCCAATGTTGCGTGAACACCAGATTTAAGCACCGCGAACCATAAGATCGCACCGACGATCATGTATGGCGTAAGTTTTGTTACTTCCTTCGCATTCAACATGAATAGGACACCAGTCATGATGAAGCCAACAAGCAACGCCATGGTCGACAGGTCACCGGTGTAAAATAGCGCGATAATAACAACTACACCTAAATCATCGATGATAGCAACCGCCAGCAAGAACACTTTTAGGCTTACTGGTACACGCTTACCTAATAACGCCATGATACCTAAAGCAAAAGCGATATCTGTCGCCGCTGGAATTGCCCAACCAGAAATCGCCTCAGGATCGTTGGCATTAAAGGCTACGTAAATAAGAGCAGGAGCTAATATACCGCCAACCGCTGCAATCGCAGGGAAAATTGCGGTTTCTTTTGATTTTAACGCACCTTCAAGCAGCTCTCGCTTAACTTCAAGGCCAATGAGTAAGAAGAAAACAGCCATTAGGCCGTCATTAATCCAGTGAGAAACTGACATACCAAATACATAAGTATGCAGTACAGATTGATAAGTTTCGCCCAGCGGTGAGTTAGCAATGGTCATCGCAATTGCCGCGGCAATCACGAGAAGAATACCACCAGCTGATTCCATTTTGAAAAAGTCACGAATGACATCGTTCATGGTTTCGTCCTTATATTTATTATCTTAATAAACGATTAACAAAGAATGATAAGAGTGTATAGCGGTCGAAAACTTTAGAATAATCGCTTCTTCAGAGTATAAACTTCGATTTTTCCTATATGAAGTTTACTATACATCGTATTTTCCAACATAACACTCAATTTTGATCACAGCGCGTACTTGTTGTTATTGCGCCAAATGTTTATCAAGATTATGAGAAAATCAGCATAACATGGCATGTACTGTCATGATAACCCCATACTTTTGAGAAAAATTCAGGAAGTTTCATCCACTAAAAAACCACCCATTGGGGTAACACCGATCAGTTAAGGCATTGATCAGTTGAACGATCCTACGGATGGTTAACAATACCCTCAGTACACTAATTGCTGAGGGTATTTTTTATGTTGGCTCACTGGCTGATTGATGTCGATACGTTTGCTGCACCAGAATCACTGGCTCTCTTCCAAAAAGAACTCCCGCTCGAATGGATAGAGCAAGCCCTTGATTCTACCAATAAAGCCAGCATGAGACGGCGTAAGTTACCCGCCGAACTTGTCGT
>NZ_JAKKSC010000071.1:0-2759 GCF_025653705.1 Shewanella sp. SM87 | reverse complement strand
TGAGTGAAACTCATTTGGGTTGTATGGTTAAGCGACTAAGCGTATACGGTGGATGCCTTGGCAGTCAGAGGCGATGAAGGACGTAGTAACTTGCGAAAAGCGTTGGCGAGCTAGTAACAAGCATTTGAGCTAACGATGTCCGAATGGGGGAACCCAGCAGCATAAGCTGTTATCGCAACATGAATACATAGTGTTGAGTGGAATGCGTTGGAAAGCGCAGCGGCACAGGGTGATAGCCCCGTACATGAAAACTAACCATTGATGAAAACGAGTAAGGCGGGACACGTGACATCCTGTTTGAATATGGGGGGACCATCCTCCAAGGCTAAATACTCCTGACTGACCGATAGTGAACCAGTACCGTGAGGGAMARGAGACCGTGACTGCGTACCTTTTGTATAATGGGTCAGCGACTTACATTTTGTAGCGAGGTTAAGCGAATAGCGGAGCCGTAGGGAAACCGAGTGTTAACTGCGCGTTTAGTTGCAAGGTGTAGACCCGAAACCCGGTGATCTAGCCATGGGCAGGTTGAAGGTTGAGTAACATCAACTGGAGGACCGAACCGACTAATGTTGAAAAATTAGCGGATGACTTGTGGCTGGGGGTGAAAGGCCAATCAAACCGGGAGATATCTGGTTCTCCTCGAAAGCTATTTAGGTAGCGCCTCGAGCGAATACCATTGGGGGTAGAGCACTGTTAAGGCTAGGGGGTCATCCCGACTTACCAACCCTTTGCAAACTCCGAATACCAATGAGTACTACTCGGGAGACAGACGGCGGGTGCTAACGTCCGTCGTCAAAAGGGAAACAACCCAGACCGTCAGCTAAGGTCCCAAAGTACTAGCTAAGTGGGAAACGATGTGGGAAGGCTTAGACAGCTAGGATGTTGGCTTAGAAGCAGCCATCATTTAAAGAAAGCGTAATAGCTCACTAGTCGAGTCGGCCTGCGCGGAAGATGTAACGGGGCTAAGCTAGTCACCGAAGCTACGGGTGCACAGTTTACTGTGCGCGGTAGAGGAGCGTTCTGTAAGCCGTWGAAGGTGAAGGGGTAACCCACGCTGGAGGTATCAGAAGTGCGAATGCTGACATGAGTAACGATAAAGGGGGTGAAAAACCCCCTCGCCGAAAGACCAAGGGTTCCTGTCCAACGTTAATCGGGGCAGGGTGAGTCGACCCCTAAGGTGAGGCCGAAAGGCGTAATCGATGGGAAACAGATTAATATTTCTGTACTTCCGCTAACTGCGATGGAGAGACGGAGAAGGCTAGGCTAGCGCGGCGTTGGTAGTCCGCGTTTAAGGTGGTAGGTGGTGTTCTTAGGCAAATCCGGGGACACGTACTTWAATGTACACACTGAGAGCTGATGACGAGGTCCTAAGGGACTGAAGTAGTTGATGCCATGCTTCCAGGAAAATCTTCTAAGCTTCAGGTTAGTGGGAATCGTACCCCAAACCGACACAGGTGGTCGGGTAGAGAATACCAAGGCGCTTGAGAGAACTCGGCTGAAGGAACTAGGCAAAATGGTACCGTAACTTCGGGAGAAGGTACGCTCCTGTTGGTGATGAGACTTGCTCTCTAAGCTGACGGGAGTCGCAGATACCAGGTGGCTGCAACTGTTTATCAAAAACACAGCACTGTGCAAACTCGCAAGAGGAAGTATACGGTGTGACGCCTGCCCGGTGCCGGAAGGTTAATTGATTGGGTTATCGCAAGAGAAGCTCATGATCGAAGCCCCGGTAAACGGCGGCCGTAACTATAACGGTCCTAAGGTAGCGAAATTCCTTGTCGGGTAAGTTCCGACCTGCACGAATGGCGTAATGATGGCCACGCTGTCTCCAGCCGAGACTCAGTGAAGTTGAAATTGCGGTGAAGATGCCGTATACCCGCGGCTAGACGGAAAGACCCCGTGAACCTTTACTATAGCTTGGCACTGAACATTGAACCTACATGTGTAGGATAGGTGGGAGACTTTGAAGTTGTGACGCTAGTCATGATGGAGTCGTCCTTGAAATACCACCCTTGTAGTTTTGATGTTCTAACCTAGGTCCCTTATCGGGATTAGGGACAGTRCCTGGTGGGTAGTTTGACTGGGGCGGTCTCCTCCCAAAGAGTAACGGAGGAGCACGAAGGTTGGCTAAGTACGGTCGGACATCGTACGGTTAGTGCAATGGCATAAGCCAGCTTAACTGCGAGACATACACGTCGAGCAGGTACGAAAGTAGGTCATAGTGATCCGGTGGTTCTGAATGGAAGGGCCATCGCTCAACGGATAAAAGGTACTCCGGGGATAACAGGCTGATACCGCCCAAGAGTTCATATCGACGGCGGTGTTTGGCACCTCGATGTCGGCTCATCACATCCTGGGGCTGAAGTCGGTCCCAAGGGTATGGCTGTTCGCCATTTAAAGTGGTACGCGAGCTGGGTTCAGAACGTCGTGAGACAGTTCGGTCCCTATCTGCCGTGGGCGTTGGATGATTGAAGGGAGCTGCTCCTAGTACGAGAGGACCGGAGTGGACGAACCGCTGGTGTTCGGGTTGTCATGCCAATGGCATTGCCCGGTAGCTACGTTCGGAATCGATAACCGCTGAAAGCATCTAAGCGGGAAGCGAGCCCTAAGATGAGTCATCCCTAGGAATTTAATTCCTCTAAAGAGCCGTTCGAGACTAGGACGTTGATAGGCATGGTGTGTAAGCGTTGTGAGGCGTTGAGCTAACATGTACTAATGACTCGAGAGGCTTAACCATACAACCCAGATGGGTTTTA
>NZ_JAKKSC010000008.1:0-205177 GCF_025653705.1 Shewanella sp. SM87 | reverse complement strand
TGACAAGATACTGCAGCATTTTACCCAATTTATCAGTGCTCGCACGCGCCCATACGATATCTTTGGTCGCTTCGGCGGTGAGGAATTTGCGCTATTACTGCCAGAAACGTCGGTCGATGTCGCGCAGAAAATTGTGACGCGTATGATGTTAGCGCTTGCGAATGAAGATATTTCAGCGATAGTCGCCGATTTTCACTATCAATTTTCGGCAGGAGTGAGTGCGTTAACACCTGTAATTACTCATCATGCCATCGAAGAAAACAGCGGTATTTTAGCGCTTCAGTCTGTGCCTTCACCGATTGAAATCGGGAGTCAGTGCCGTTCAGATGCTGAAAAGCTGGTGGCCGAGGCCGATAAAGCCTTGTACCACGCTAAAACTACGGGGCGAAATCGTGTCGTGGTTTGGGATGATGTGATATTAACGGCTAAAGCTTAGCGAACCCAATGGTTGACGAAATCTAAGCATCGCGATACCAAACCAAGCGATTTCTAAGCCACCCATGATGCGAAACATAGCCTACAACACCAAATCGCATTTACCAAAGGTATTTTTACTGAGGTTGAAAGTCACATTTTCGAGGTTTTTTTGGTCGTTTTGTATTAATTTGCCGATAGTTAGCTGAAATTGGATGAATTAAGTTCGAGCCATATTCTCCACTGCGGTGGATTAATCAATTTGAACACTAAATTATCTCTGCTTCGGTCAGCTTGCCATTAAATGCTGGCAGCTGTGTCGATAATGCCTTCGTCGCTTTTCAAGGTGTTCGCAGTAACAAGTGAGCTCTTGCAAAGTACCCACGGGACCTTTAAATAGCTGTCCGAAATGGTGAGTGAGCTTAAGCCAATGCTCAGGTGGAATATTAAGGCGACTCAGTAAGCTAGCACTGCTCGAACTGATACTCCCGCATTTATCATCGCGAATAATTCTGCCTGTATCGTCGACCAGTTGCAGATAATCTTGTAAATCAAAGTGCAGCCCTTTAGACATATTGTCCCGCTCATTACCGATAAAGGGCAATAATGTTTGAGGTTGTTTGCCTGCGAGTGCCGCGCGGATACGCCGTTGAATACTGGTGAAATCCGACGTTGCTGGTGTTGTGGCTAGATGAGCGCGGATAGGGTTGAGGTCAACATAGGTCATACATGCGAGTACTGCCGCCTCATCGAGTAGGGCTTGGGATTTAAAACGGCCCTCCCAGAAGCGTCCTGTGCAGTTATCCTCTTGATTTGCCTTACGGGCGATAGGTTCATTTAACGCTCGCATAAACCAAGAGATATCACTTAAGCGACTGCGGTATAGAGCGATATGGTGTTTAAGGTTAGCCACGTCATGGGCTTCAACAACGTGCCCTTTGACAAATTGTTGTGTTAATTCAGTGCCTTTAAATACTTGATGCCAATGCTCAAGCACTTCTCTATCGCTCCATTGATTGGCTTGGTAAATATCCACACAGAGTACCAAGTGCAGATGGTTGCTCATCACTGCATATGCTGCAACATCAATAGCAAAGACTTGAGCCAGTTTAAGTAATTGCTGCTCTACCCACTCGCGTCTATGGTCGTAATTTTTACCTGAGAAAAGGTCTTGACCACACAAATAGGCACGTCTGACTACTCGACTACAGCAGTGATAAAAGGGCGTATCTTCCAAACTGACTTGAGTTCTCCTTGGCTGTGGCATCATCACACTCCTTGTGCGGGGAAACAGACACTAAGCCTAGTTGCAAATTTGGTGATTCACCAAGAAGCACCATCAAATTCACAATAATTAACAATGGGTGGCTTAGAAAAACTTGAATAACATCGATTGTTAGATGTGTTCATTTATGATGAAAGTATAAAACGGCGTAGTTTCATCCTCGATTAACTCACGTACTGAATTAAGCTGTAATCGTTTTGATACCGCTTTAAAAAAGCGCAAAGCCAGTTCATTTTCTTTGAACGTAGCGACCAGTATCGGTGTGCTAATCTGCTCAAATATTTGACGGACTACTTCGAGCGCAATCCAACCACCGCGATATTTAGGAAGAATAAAGAGGTCAGCCAGTTCCCAGATAAGCCTTTTTTCATCTTCAACCCATTCTAGTAGAACAAAGCCTATCAATACTTCATTTACCCAAATGAGGTAGGCTTTTGCCTCTTGTGAGTTAACATAGGATTCAAGATCTGAGGCTGTAGAGCCATCATATAACCCATCAATGCCTATATCTTCTTTACTCCAATGTGTTGAATCAAAATAATAAAGTTGGAGCAGACGTTGTAGTGTTGTGGTGTCACTTGTTTTTAAATTGATAAGACTAACGTTTGACATCATTCATCCTGATTACCTGCGTCTTAGTATTGATGCTTGGGCACTGAAACATCCTGTTATCGAGCGTATATAATGGTATAGAGTTTTGCTTTGCTGAGGTAGCTTATTTATTTCAAATGGTTAGTGGCAGGCTGAAATCGACAGAAGTTTGGAACTGTTACAGCTAGCGCACATGCTTTGGCGGATGCTAGCAAATACCGACGTTTAAATTGGCGTTAATTACGCGGCTAACTTGTAGTCTTATCTCAAATCAGCATAATGCTTCGAGCCGTTAAGCTTAACGCTATTGTTTACGGTCGCGGCTTGCGGCACTAACCAGTGCTTGTGGTTAATTAAAGTATCACTATGCACTCGCTCAGCAGCCCCGCAGCAGCTTATAGCGTGGCCTTACTACATTGTTTTATAACGCTCCCTAACACCTTGATAAAGGATTGATTCTCCCTTTGACTCGCTTTCGCCAACCGACATCAAAGCATGTTTCCTCTAAAGAAACCGTCGCTAAGCCTTCTGCCTTAAAAGGCGCCGCTGCGGTGAGTCGACTCGCGTCCGAAGTGCAACGCGCATTTTTGCCCGATGGAGTATTGTCTAAACATATTCAAGGGTTTAGTGCGCGAACAAGCCAAATGCAAATGGCACAGGAAGTGAGTGAGGCGATAGCGGCGAAGGGCAATGTGGTGATTGAGGCGGGTACGGGGGTAGGTAAAACCTTTGCGTATTTGATCCCCGCGATATTGAGCGGTAAGCAAGTCATCGTAAGTACGGGCAGTAAAAACTTGCAAGAGCAGTTGTTTTTTAAAGACTTACCCGCGCTGGTCGCCATGTTGGGGATTGAGCCTAAACTGGCTCTACTAAAGGGCCGCAATAATTATCTGTGCCAGTGGCGACTCGATAAGCAAATGAGCGAGGCGACGCATATCGATGCGCGTTTGTTGGATGATTTGTTGAAAATTAATCAGTGGGCGAGCACCTGTAAAGATGGTGATATTGGCGGTTTAACCTCAGTGCCTGAGAATTCTTCGGCGCTGCCACTTGTGGTCAGCACTAAGGAAAGCTGTATTGGTAAGCGCTGCGATTTTTACGATGCCTGCTTTACCCGCAAGGCGCGCAGCCGTGCCCTGGATGCTAAAATCATTGTGGTTAACCACCATTTATTTTTCGCCGATAGCGTACTGAAAGACACGGGCTTTGCCGAGTTATTACCCGATCCTGATGTGGTGATTTTCGATGAAGCGCATTTATTACCCGATATTTGCGTTAACTATTTTGGCCAGCAATGTTCGAGTCGTACTATCGATGATTTCATTCAAAAGCTACTCGCTATTTATCAGACTGAACTCAGTGATACTGGGCAACTCGCCCAATTTTGCCAGCGTTGCCTCGCTAAATTAAGTGATTGGCATAATCAGTTATATTCCTGCGGCGAATCCGATTGGCGTTTATTGCTGGGCAATAAAGCGCTCGCGGCGGCGTCATGGGATTTATTAGCGGAATTAACCGCGCTGCAGAATTTATTAATGGCCCATATTGGGCGTAGTGAATTGTTAGATGATATCACCATTAAGTTGGCGGAGCTGAATAACAAGCTCAGTGTGTTTTTTAACTGCGATAATAATCTGGCGGCCTACAGCATCGAATTTGGTAGTCGCTTTGTGGTGCTGCGAATTTCACCAATCAATATTGCCCGTGAGTGCCAACAATTATTTGTGCCCGAAACCAGCTGGATATTTACCTCGGCAACTTTGCAGGTTAACCTCAGTCTTGTTCATTTTGCCCGAGAAATGGGTATCGTCGATGCGCAGCAAAGTATTCTCGACAGTCCCTTCGATTATCCCCGCCAAGCGGTATTTTGTGTGCCGAGACAACTTGGGAGCGTGACCAATCAACAGCAAGCATTAAAGCAGTTGGTGGATGTGTGCGTGCAAGCGATAGATGCGGCACAGGGACGGACTTTCATTTTATTTACCAGCCATAAAATGCTCGAACAAGCGGCGCTGGCACTGCGAACTCGCACTCAGTATCCGCTGCTGGTACAAGGCCAAGCGGGTAAACAGAGTCTGCTGACTAAGTTTCGCCAACTCGGCAATGCGGTATTGCTCGGCACCAGTAGTTTTTGGGAAGGGGTGGATGTGCGCGGTAAATTGTTAAGCTGCGTGATTATCGACAAATTACCTTTTGTGTCGCCCGATGAGCCCCTGTATCGCGCCCGAGCTGACAATGTGAGTCGTCAGGGACTCGATCCTTTTACTGAAGTGTCCTTACCTCAGGCCATTATTGCGCTGAAACAAGGTGTTGGCCGTCTTATTCGCGATGAAAAAGATCGCGGTGTGCTGATCCTTTGCGATAATCGCATTGTGAATCGCTACTATGGCCAAGCTTTTTTAAACTCGCTGCCACCGATGGCGCGCACCCGTGACCTAGAAAAGGCATTGGCGTTTTTGAGAACAATCCCCTGAGAGTCGTCTATGGCTTACCTAGCACAATTAAACTTGCCCTATTTGCCTGACATGGGATTCTGAGCTAAGTATTGAGCCGTTACACATATTGTAAGGATATAAAAACGTAGGTAAAAATTGCCACCTGTGAGCAATAGATGGCAAACACCCTTGGAGGTTGGGTCAAGTGGCATCCTGCCTAATGGTTCCATTCAAAATAAATAATTCTTCGGCCTTTGGTTTTAGATTTTTAGTGAATTAATGGCATTCTTTGCAAGCATCTGCTGGTGCTTTTTCTTGATGAGCGATATGGCAATTGGTGCATGTTAAAACGCCATCATGTTTAGTATGAGCTTCACCTGCGAGAGTTTTCATTTCTCCATGGCATGATACACATTGCTGATTTTCAAAAACATAATCTGCTGAAGGTTTTTTATCTTTATGGCAGGATTCACAGTCAGATCTTTCAGAATGACTGTCGGCAAGTGATACCGCCATTAAATTAGTTGAAAAGCACAGTGCGCACATTAGCATCATCTTTTTAAGCATGTTATTTTCCTTTTTTATTGTTGGTTAAATCATCATTCTGAAGCGAGTAAATCACATATCTAGCTATGAAATATGTAACTTGAAGTTGGAACTGTATTTTTCTCGCTGTTTTATTAGTGATATAAACGGAAAGATAATATTGCTTTTGCTTGGTGCGTAAGTTTAATAATCGAGAATTTTACACCTCAAGCTTTAGCAGTCTTGCGTGTGTATAATAGTTTTTTAATATGACAAAACCTTGATCGTTATCAAAGGTTAACGGGTGAGTTATTTTTTAGCGTTAAAGTATGATCAAGGTTATATTGCGGAATGTAAAAGACTAATGATTTAAATCTGGATTATGTAATTTATATTTTTGATGTTTATTTAAAAATTCTATATTTTAGAAAATATATTGATTTTGCTTTTTCTAGTCGGATGTGTGATATTTATTTTGGTCTTAAAACAATAGGCGAAGCCAAAACGGGCTTCGCCTATGATGTTTAATGTTGAGTAGCAGAGCTATAATTACACATTAATTTCTGGCTTGTAGAGCTTAGAAACTTGCAGTTACCCCAGCATAAATACTGCGACTCTTTTGAATATAATCAAGGTCGGTGGCAACTTGGTCACGTTCAGAATCCGTTAGGTTAGTCACGCCAAGCTTCAGTCTAAACATAGGATTAATTTGATAATTCGCACCTATATCGAGCGAGCCATAACCCTCTGATTTGACATTGGCTCGCAAATACTGCTCGCCAGTATAATGGTAGGCGATAAAGGTGGATAAACCATCGAATGCCTGCCATTGCAGTTTTAGGTTATAGCTGTCGTCCGGTGTTAAGGTAAAAGGCGCGCCATTTTGCTTATCTTCGGCATCGGTTTTACTGTAATTACCGTTTAGGCTGAGATCTTGAGTTAAATTGTACCAAGCTTGTAATTCCCAACCAGTGATCTTAGCTTCGTTCACGTTTTGGTAAGTTAATACTGTACCTGGGACTCTATTCCAAGTTTCGGTGATAATTTTATTTTCTACATCGTTATGGAAGTAGGTGATTGAGCCACCAAAATCCGTGGTTTGATATTGGGTCGATAACTCGTAGTTCACTGAGGTTTCGGGTTGAAGATCAGGATTTCCCGCAACGGTACAGGCGCCACGACAAGCGGGGATAATATAATCGGCTTGGGATTGCGCCATATTTGGCGCTTTAAAGGCTTTGCCGCCACCACCTTTAATGACCCATTCAGAGCTTAAGTTATACACTAAATACAAGCGTGGGCTAAATTCGGTGCCGTACACATCGTGGTGATCGACGCGCCCACCTAAGGTGATATTGAGTTCGCCTAAGCTAAATTCATCTTGTAGATACAATGCCGATTGGCTGTCGTCTAAGGTGCCATCACCTAAAATATTGCGGCTATTTTCGAGCTGGGTCCAACGGTATTCTGCACCGCTGGTTAACATGTGATCGCCAAGCAGGACAGTGGTTTGACCGTCGAGATTGTGGTTGGTTTGGGTGATATTACCAATCTCGGCGATTAACGCTGAGTCGTCAGTCACCCCAACATTTTCATAGTAATAGCGCAGGCGAGTATCGCCCCAGTTCCAGTGGCCATTATGGGTCAGACCTGAACTTATCCGCTCCGCTTGTTGGTTATTGGTGAGAATCGTGCCGTAGTTATTCCAATCAGACTCACGTTCATCGTTGGCGTAACTTAAGTCAAATTGCAGATCTTGCTGGTTATCAATCAGCCATTGTAAATTGGCGAGGGCGCTGATTTCATCTCTGTCTTCTAGCGCATCAATAGTGGGTTTTAAGTCCGAGCGCCATGCATCGCGTTTATTGCTGTCAACGATTAAGTTTGCCAGTAATTTATCTTTGATCAGCGCGCCACTGCTGTAGAAATTGTACTTAGTGCTATCGCCACCCTTACCACTGGTAGGTGCATCGTATTGCACGCCAACGCTGGTTTGCCAGTCTTCAGTCGGTTGACGCAGTATGACGTTAACCACACCGCCTAAAGCTTCTGAGCCGTAGAGGGATGACATAGGCCCACGTACAACTTCGATACGTTCAATGGCAGACATTGGAATAGAGGACAAGTCAAAATCGTTGCCATAACCAGAGGTTAATGCTTCGCGGGAGTTAATGCGGCGGCCATTAATCAAGATTAAAGTGTAATCTGAATCCAAACCTCGCAGGCTGATCTCATTGCGGCCATAGGGCGTGCCTTCGCTGATGTTCACACCCTGTAAATAACGGACTGCGCTAGCGAGATCGTCTATGACTAGCGCTTCAAGTTCACTGCGGTTAATCACGGACACCGAAGCGGGCGCCGAAAGCTCCGAGTGTTTAGTTTGTGTTGCTGTGATCACCATGCGTTCCATTTCTGGAGTGGTATCTTGCGTATTTGCAGCACTAGCCCATGCTGCAGGTAATAACAAACATAAACCAATAGCGCGTGATAGCTGGCTCAACATAGGTGTCTGTGTTGCATGAGATAGATGCGAGGTTTGGCGAGTGCGACGGATAAAGCGGGGCATATCATTCTTCCTTCGGTAATTTTGGCGAATGATAATTATTCTTAATTATAGCTTCAAGCTTGGATGTCTCTCTTTTGTGTAAAGGCAGTGTAAATTTTTAGTGTTTAATAACAGTGTGATAGCCCGTATATTCGACGAGTGGCTCGCTGGCATGGTCATCCTGATTGATCGCATTGAGCATAAGGTACTGAGTATGACGATCGTCGGATAAATCACTAAAAAATAGTGAGAATAATCAGAAACTATCACCGCACAAAATTGCGTAACGTAATATGAAGCTATATCAATATGATTAATATAGATATTTTAACTGGCATAAGCTTTGCTGGCGATGTGACTTTATGTTTCGTGGTGCATTCATGTTTGTGACGTGAATAGTCGCCATACAAAATGTATTGCCAATATTTACGGAGAGAATATGAATCCAGCATTTTATAGCCTAGCCACAGTCACTGTTTTAACTTTGTCACTCGCCACTACCGAACCTGCTGTTGCCACAGATACGCCAACATTAGCTAAAGCAGCATCAGTTAAAACGGCTGGGGCTCCACAAGCTGACATTGCGCAGCCCGCTACTGCACTTACAGACACTTTATCTACCCAAATTGCAGCGGTGGATTTTGCTGTGTTCGACAGTTTCAATAAGTGCGCCGTCCCCGCTGAACTAAAGAAACACGCTGACTTTTTCACTGAAGATGTAGAGTTTTACCACGACACGGGTGGCGTCACTTGGAACCGCAAGGACATGATCGCTAATACCGAAAAATATGCCTGTGGCCATTACCGCCGCGAGTTAGTTGCGGGCACGATGAAAGTGTTTCCGGTGAAAGAGTTTGGCGCGATAGAGCAAGGCGTTCATCGTTTTTGCAGCTTTGAAACAGGTAGCTGTGATGGCCTAGCCGACTTTGTCATTGTATGGCGCAAACAGAACGAACAGTGGAAAGCTACCCGAGTGCTGAGCTATGGGCACAGAACCGCCGAGGCCAAAACGGACTAAACCACTCAACCAAAGCTAGCTTTTAACAAAAAATGAGCCTTTAACAAAAAGCTAGCCTCTAACAAAATGCAGTAGTCGATTATTGGCCGGCATAGCCACATCTTGCTTCAGCGTTAGGCCTTGCTCGCTGGCTAAACTGCAAATCCATTCAATATCACGAATGCCGCTGGCGGGATCGCGCTGTTTTAAAAAGGCATCAAACTGGCGATTGCTGTCACTGCTAAATTCGCCTTGGTAGTTAAAGGGGCCGTAAATGCACAGGGTCTTGAGTTGGGGGAGATACAGACCAAGGCCAGTAAAAAACGCTTCAACCATATTTTTGCTCATAATATGCAAAGTGTTTGCAATAAATACGCCATCAATATCAAATGTTAATCCCTTCACCGGCCATGGCGCGGTAACATCAAGGGTAAGTGGTAAGCGTAGGTTTGCCGCTGCATTGGGTCGCTTGCCTTCATGCATACACCTTGCGGTAATGACCTCAATATATTCAGCCTGATCGCTGGTTTGCCAGATTAAATGGGGAAGATTTGCTGTAAAATACACAGCATGTTGCGCTGTGCCACTGCCGATTTCGAGTACATGTTGGTTGAGTGAGAATGCTTGTGTTAATACCGCTAAAATCGGCGCTTTGTTGTTTTCACATGCTTGGGAAAACGGCAATTGGACAAGTGGTAATAGTGGCATAATGGACTCTAGGTTGCTGAGATAAAAAGAGGATGACGCCGCACAAGCCTATCTTAAACCAGCAAAAAGTATAAGGCTTAAAAGATAAAATCAGCCGCGCCTTAACATTCGGAGTCTCTATCTTAGGTACCTTAATTTTAGATCCTTAATTTTAGTGCCTTAATTTTAGGTACCGCCATTTCAGAAGCTTCCATCTCAGAAGCTTCCATCTCAAGCACCTCCATTTCAGGTTCTTCAAGAAGGAGCCTGCAGCCAGCTCTACTCCCTTTGTCATGTCCTGCAAAAATAGTTATCGCAATTCACTGTTGACCTCGATCTCAACTTAGATATACTCACAAATTCTGAACGCTTGTAAAAAATATAAAACAACGTCGGTATAATGCCGCGTTAAAACGAGTGCCCAGAACTAAGACTTAACACTCACTTTCAGCCATCAACTTTCAACAGTTAATTTTCAACAGTTAACTTTCAACATCAAGGAATGACCATGCCAGCAGAGCGTTGCGCCTCCTACTACAATGCCACCATTGACCAAGAGTCAGATTATCCTGCGCTTGAAGGCGACATTCGAGTCGATGTAGCGATTGTCGGTGGCGGTTTTACCGGCGTGGCAACGGCGTTGGAATTATCTGAGAAGGGCTATAAAGTGGCACTTATTGAGGCCAATAAAATTGCGTGGGGCGCGACCGGACGCAATGGTGGGCAGGTGACGGGCAGTTTGTCCGGCGATGTTGCGATGACAAAACAGCTGCGCCGTCAAATCGGCAATGAAGCTGAAGATTATGTGTGGAATATGCGTTGGCGCGGCCACGATATAATTAAAAATCGGGTGGCCAAGTACGGCATAAACTGTGATTTAAAGTTTGGTCATATCCAAACCGCTTACCAGCCAAAGCACATGCACGAGCTTAGGGCTATGCATGATGAGGCGCAGCGCCGCGGCATGGGTGAATTTATGACGCTGGTATTCGCCGATGAAATGCCTGCCTATTTAGGCTCGCCCTTGTATCACGGCGGCTTAGTCAATCGGCGCAACATGCATTTGCACTCAGTCAATTTATGCCTGGGTGAAGCCCGCGCGGCAGCAGGTCTTGGGGCGTTAATCTTTGAACACTCACCCGTACTTGATATTGAAGAAGGCGATGTGGCGACTGTTGTCACAGCCAAGGGAAAAGTGCGCGCCAACAGTGTGCTGATCGCCGGTAATGCTTACCATAAACTCGCCCGTCCAAAACTGCGTGGTATGTTATTTCCGGCGTCCTTAGGCAATTGCGCCACTGCGATTCTGCCCGATGATGTCGCTTTGCAAATCAATCCGCAGGATTTAGCCGTGTATGATTGCCGCTTTGTACTGGATTACTATCGCCTGACCGCGGATAAACGGCTGATGTTCGGCGGCGGCACTAACTACAGCGGCCGCGATCCTAAAAATGTGGCTGCGGAATTACGGCCCGCGATTGAGCGTACGTTTCCACAATTAAAGGGCGTTAATATCGAATTTGCGTGGGCGGGAATGGCAGGAATTGTGATTAACCGTATCCCGCAGCTCGGCAAAGTGTCGCCTAATGTGTTCTATTGCCAAGGATATTCTGGGCACGGAGTAGCGACATCGCACATTATGGCCGAGATCATGGCCAATGCGATGGACGGGCAATTGCGTGAGTTTGATTTGTTTGCCGCCATGCGCCATATCCGCATTCCGTTAAATGAATGGTTCGGCAATCAAGCGTTGGCGTTAGGCATGTTGTATTACACTTTGCGGGAAAACTGGCGCTAGTCTGCGCCGTGTTGTCTGCTACCAATCAATCTGCTCAAACAGTATTTAATCCTGCTCGGCGAGTTTTTCGGCAAGGTAATCGACCAATACACGGATCTTAGCCGACAGGTGGCGGTTTTGCGGATAGAGTGCCCAAATGCCTTCTTTGGCTTCGCGGTGACTGTCAAGGAAGGAGAGCAACCGTCCGGTTTGAATATCTTCTTCAATATAATAATCAGGCAGTTGAACTATCCCTATGCCCTTTAGTGCCGCATCCCTTAATGCGTAGCCACTGTTACAATTGAGATTGCCGCGGACTTTAATATTGCGCTCGCGGCCATTTTCTACAAAGCGCCAGTAATTATGATTACCGATCAAACAATTGTGCTGGCTAAGTTCTGATAAGGTATGGGGCTGACCGTATTTTTCCACATAGCTTGGTGAGGCGGCGACATAGTGGGTACGGCTGCTGAGCGGTTTGGCCATCAAACTCGAATCTGCGAGTTTTCCGAGGCGAATGGCCAGATCATAACCGCCTTCAATCAAGTCCAAGGTGCGATTGGTCAAGTCGACGCTAAATTCAACGCTGGGATATTGCACCATAAAATCATTGAGTAATGGCATGATAAATTTCTCGCCATAGGCGACGGGCGCCGTGAGCTTGACTAAGCCTTGGGGTGAGTCCTTTAGGTTTGAGATGGCGCGCTCGGCTTCTTCTAACCCCGTTTGTAATTGGCGGCAGTGACGATAATAAATCGTGCCTTCTTCGGTTAACGACACTTTGCGGGTTGTGCGGTAAAAGAGTTTTGTGCCGAGGCGGTTTTCTAAGGTGCTCACTTGGCGGCTAACGTGGGCGGTGGAGATATTCAGCCGCTGCGCCGCTAGGGTAAAACTTTCGGCCTCAGCCACCGCGACAAATTCAGAAATGCCGTCCCAGAGATACATTGTTGTTACTCAGTAAAAATGAATTGCTTGAATACTAGATTGTCTCTCGCTGAGAAACAAATACAATCCTCCTATTCAGTAGCATCAGTGCAATGGTCGCAAGAATTTGCTTGGCCTGAATTGAATTTATGATACACCAATGACTTACTCCTATTACCTATTCAAGGGACGTAACAATGTCGAACGAAAAACCGCAGTTTATTAAATCAAAGGCAGCTGTTGCTTGGGGACCAGGACAACCGCTTAAGATTGAAGAAGTGGATGTGATGTTACCTAAAGCTGGCGAAGTCTTAGTGCGCATTGTGGCTACGGGCGTGTGTCACACGGATGCCTTTACCCTGAGCGGTGATGATCCAGAAGGCGTATTCCCAGCGATTCTAGGCCACGAAGGCGGCGGTATCGTTGAGCAAGTGGGCGAGGGTGTGACCAGCGTACAAGTGGGCGATCATGTGATCCCACTTTATACCCCAGAGTGCGGCGAGTGTAAGTTCTGCCTATCGGGCAAAACTAACCTATGCCAAAAAATTCGTGCGACCCAAGGTAAAGGCTTAATGCCCGATGGCACCACGCGTTTTTATCTCGATGGCAAGCCCATTTTCCATTACATGGGCTGCTCGACCTTCTCTGAATATACCGTGTTACCTGAAATCTCATTGGCGAAAGTCAATAAGAGCGCGCCATTAGAAGAAATTTGTCTGCTGGGTTGCGGCGTGACCACTGGTATGGGCGCTGTGATGAACACGGCCAAAGTGGAAGAAGGCGCAACCGTGGCGATTTTCGGCCTCGGCGGTATCGGTTTATCGGCGATTATCGGTGCTACTATGGCCAAAGCCAGCCGCATTATCGCGATTGATATCAACGAGTCTAAATTCGAGTTAGCCAAAAAACTCGGCGCGACCGATTGCATCAATCCTAAATTACTCGATAAGCCCATCCAAGAGGTGATCGTTGAAATGACCGATGGCGGCGTGGATTACTCATTCGAGTGTATCGGCAACGTCAACGTGATGCGCAGCGCCTTAGAGTGTTGCCATAAAGGCTGGGGAGAGTCGGTGATCATAGGTGTTGCCGGTGCTGGTCAAGAGATTTCAACCCGTCCATTCCAATTAGTTACTGGGCGAGTATGGCGCGGTTCTGCCTTTGGCGGTGTGAAAGGGCGTTCTGAACTGCCCCACATTGTTGAGCGTTACATGGCGGGCGAATTTAAGCTCGATGATTTTATCACCCATACTATGGGACTTGAGCAAATCAATGAGGCGTTTGAGCTGATGCACCAAGGTAAGAGCATCCGTAGCGTGATCCATTTTGATAAATAAGCGATTTTGCACGTTAAGTTGATGCTTCAGCTTGATGTGACAAACCAGCAGACAGGTGCAAATCTGTCTGCTGTGTTGCCAATTGATCAGATGATTAACGCTAAGACAAGCGCTAACAGATTGAGCTAAAAGGACTTGTATGACCATAGACAATATCAGTTGTAACAAGAGTTTCGGCGGTTGGCATAAGCAATATCGCCATCAATCTCAGTCGTTAAACTGCGAGATGCGCTTTGCGATTTATCTGCCGCCTGAGGCGGTGAATAAACCTGTGCCTGTGCTGTATTGGCTTTCAGGTCTAACCTGTACCGATGAAAACTTTATGCAGAAGGCGGGTGCACAGCGCATGGCAGCGGTACTTGGGATGGCGATTGTCGCCCCTGATACCAGTCCTCGCGGTGACGATGTGCCTGATGCGGCAGATAAAGCTTACGATTTAGGCTTAGGCGCGGGTTTTTACCTCAATGCGACAAAAGCACCTTGGAATCGTCATTACAAAATGTACGATTACATAGTCCATGAGCTGCCTAACTTGATTGAAGCGCATTTTCCGGTGACTAGCCAGCGCGCTATTTCCGGCCATTCGATGGGCGGTCATGGTGCTTTGGTGATTGGTCTGAGTAATCCGCACAGATATAGCTCAATTTCGGCTTTTAGCCCGATTTCGAATCCGAGTAATGCACCTTGGGGCATTAAAGCCTTTAGTGAGTATTTAGGTGAAAATCGTGAACATTGGCGCCAGTATGATGCCTGCGAGTTGCTTAAGCTCGCGATTAGCGAAGTGCCAATACTAATTGACCAAGGTGAAGCTGACAGCTTTTTAGATACCCAATTGATGCCACAATCGCTGGTGGATATCGCCCATACCAAGGGTTATCCCTTGGATGTGCGGATGCAAGCGGGGTACGATCACAGCTACTACTTTATCGCGAGCTTTATTGAAGAGCACCTTAAGTTCCATAGCTTGTACTTTAAGCCTTAAATAGCCGATTCAGCAGTCACGCCGATGCGCTAAAACAAAAATGCCGCAACTTAGTGAGTTGCGGCATTTTTTATGGTGCGATTAAAGCGATTAACGAGAGTGAATTAACACTTAGCACTTAGCACTCAACAATGTTGACTGCTAAACCACCTTTGGCGGTTTCTTTGTATTTGCTGCGCATATCTCTGCCGGTATCCATCATGGTTTTGATCACTTTATCCAGTGAAACCTTATGGTTACCGTCACCGCGTAGGGCCATACGAGACGCGTTGATTGCTTTGATCGCGCCCATGGCATTACGTTCGATACAAGGCACTTGCACTAGGCCGCCCACAGGATCGCAGGTTAAACCTAAGTTATGTTCCATGCCGATTTCAGCCGCGTTTTCAACGTGTTCAACCGTACCGCCCATGATTTCAGTCAGTGCGCCAGCGGCCATAGAACAGGCTACGCCCACTTCACCTTGGCAACCGACTTCGGCGCCCGAAATTGAGGCATTTTTCTTGTACAAAATACCAATTGCAGCGGCAGTTAATAAATAACGGGCGCAGACATCGATATCCACTTCTTGTACGAAGGTATCGTAATAGCATAATACGGCAGGAATAATTCCCGCAGCACCGTTTGTTGGCGCAGTCACGACGCGATCTCCGGCCGCATTTTGCTCGTTGACCGACAGGGCGAATAAATCGACCCAATCCATAGCGGTTAATGGATCGACATTGTTACGGCCTTCGGCTTTCAAACGACGGTACAGTGCAGGAGCACGACGACGTAGTTTTAGGCCGCCAGGTAAAATACCTTCCTTCTGATAACCGCGTTCGATACAGGTTTTCATCGTCTGCCAAATATTCCACAGCTTGGCTTTGACTTCATCTTCAGTGGCTAAACTCAGTTCGTTCGCCATCATTAAAGAAGAAATGCTGAGACCTTGCTCGCCGCATAATTCCAGTAAGTGAGCCGCACTCACAAAATCAAAAGGAGCCGATTCAATTTGTGAGGCTGGCGATGCATTACGTTGGCTAATTTCATCTTCATCTAAAATAAAGCCGCCACCCACTGAGTAGTAAGTGCGATCAAAAATGCATTCTCCTTTACAGTAAGCGTACAAGGTCATGGCGTTAGCATGCGCAGGTAGCGTTTTGCGTCTGTGATAGGTAATGCCTTGCTCACGGGTAAACTTAACTACTTTGCCACAGTGCAGCGTTAAGGTTTCGTCCTTGGAGACGTGTTCTAAAATACCGTCGATACTGTCAGTGTCCACGGTTTCGGGATCTTCGCCCATTAAGCCTAAAATCACTGCTTTGCCCGTGCCGTGGCCTTTGCCTGTTTGGCCGAGGGAGCCAAAGAGTTCGGCTCTTAATTCATCAATCTGGGTCACGAGTCCTGAGTCAGTCAGGTTTTGCATAAATATTTTGCCCGCTTTCATTGGGCCGACGGTATGTGAACTCGATGGACCTATGCCGATCTTGAACATGTCAAATACGCTAATCATGATAGAAGTCCTGTTGTGTCTTGTTTATTATTTTAGTCTGAGTGCATGGGATTGCTCGCTCTGCAGATTGAAGCACGCTAATCTTGCGCGTGTACTCTGGTCAGTGGCGGCGTTCTTTCATGCGAAATCTGCTTGTGTGATACTCTAACGCCAGTATCCCATAGATTAGTGTGACAATTCACATTAGTTTTTTTTATTCGTAATAGTTCGGATAAGCTGAACTTAATTGGGACTTTTTTACAGGCCATTTTATGGCCAAGAATACAGGCTTCGACAGCGCTACAAGAGTAGGTGGCTCGCTTTTTTTAGCTTTTTTGTGAGCGTGGACTACTTATGGCTTGAGTGGTTATTTTTTGAGTATTAATGAATATTTTTAGGGAGAAGTATGAGCTATTTAATGTTGGATTTACTGTCGTTGGACGTCAGTGAGGCTGAATCTGAGATGCTACGCCATCCACAGGTGGGTGGTTTAATCCTATTTTCCCGCAATTTTTCGAGCCGTGATCAGTTGATCCGTCTGGTACAACAGATACGCCAAATACGCCCAGAAATATTAATCGCCGTAGATCACGAGGGGGGCCGAGTACAACGTTTCCGTGATGGCTTTACCATTATTCCCGCCATGGGCGACATTTTACCCGCAGCAAAGGGCGATATGGTATTGGCCAAGCGTTGGGCCTGTGAGCTCGGTTTCTTGATGGCGATTGAATTACTGGCTTGCGATATCGACTTAAGTTTCGCGCCCGTATTGGACTTAAACGGCGTGAGCCAAGTCATAGGTAAACGCAGCTTTAGCCCAGAGCCCGCCGAGGTTATTACATTGGCCGAAAGCTTTATTGCTGGCATGGCCGCAGCTGGCATGGGCGCCGTGGGTAAACATTTCCCCGGGCACGGCAGTGTAGTGGCGGATTCGCACTACGAGAAACCCATTGATGATCGCGATGCCGAGGCGATTTTTGCAAAGGATATCCTACCGTTTAAAGAATTGATCGCAAAAGAGAAATTATTAGGCGTGATGCCCGCGCACGTGGTTTACCCTAAAGTTGACCCTAACTCTGCGGGCTTCTCTGAATACTGGTTAAAACAAGTGCTGCGTAAAGAACTTGGCTTTAACGGGGTGATTTTCTCTGACGATCTCGGCATGCAAGGCGCAGGATTTGCGGGCGATTACCGTGCAAGGGCCAGCGCCGCCTTAGCCGCAGGTTGCGACATGATTTTAGTGTGTAATGACAATGCGGGCGTGATGTCGCTGCTGGATGGCTTTACATGGCCTGCGAGCGCGCCACAGTATCCTGCGAGTTTACTTAAACCCAATGCCTCGCAAACGGCAGCGGCGCTCGATAATACGGCTCGTTGGGAAAATGCCAAGCAGCTTGCCGAGCAAATTTGTTTGGCTCAACAGGCGAAAGTTTGATGTAGCGCAAGGTGTGAGATCACTCTTTTGCTAGGGTTAGTTAATTCACTGTAATCAAAAATGATTAAAAGGCCTTGATATGATTTTCTATCTTCATGGATTTGATGCTACTAGCCCAGGTAATCACGAAAAAATGCGTCAGTTGCAATTTATTGACCCTGATGTGCGTTTGATCAGTTACAGCACCTTGCACCCTAAGCACGACATGCAACACTTGCTCAAGGAAGTCGCTAAGCAAATGCAGCATAGCGACGATCCCGCGCCGTTAATGGTTGGCGTGGGACTCGGCGCTTATTGGGCCGAACGGATTGGATTTTTAAATGGTCTTAAATCAGTGCTGATTAATCCTAATTTGCACCCAGAAAATAATATGCAGGGCAAGATTGATCGCCCAGAAGAATATGCCGATATTGCCAATAAGTGCGTGTCGCAATTTCGTGAAAAGAATACTCACAAGGCCATGTGTATATTTTCGGTTAATGATGAGATGTTCGATAATCAGCAACTCGCCAGTGAATTAAGCGCCTATTATTCGATTGATTGGGATGACATTCAGCCCCACAAATTCCCCCAACTCGCCGCCCATCTCCCCAAAATAAAAGCCTTTAAGTTGGCTTGATTTATATCGATTGAATAAAAGTATCACTCCTCTTTTTATATTTAAGAGGGGAGTGGATTTATCTCATCGGCTATTCCGCCTTATGGTTTTGGCTTTCGTACTTCATGTGACGCACATTGCGACTGCGAATATGACTGTGGCTGTTGGGATATTTTTAAGCAGGGCACACTAAGGGCTCTAGATTGTAAAATCGACTGTATTGGTTTTGGACTTAAATGTGTAGGAAAGTAGTCTAGGCTGCGACTTTTGGTTTTGGTTTTAGGGGATTAGCGTTGGCTGGTATCTACGCATATAGGCTTGCCATGGCATTGACTCGCCGACTCGCAGCCAGTCCGTCCGTGGATGCTCGACCGCCCCGTCCATGGGGCGGACGGTCGTCTCGCCAATCACTATGGCTCACCTTTCGTGCATTCACGTAACCTGTAGATTTAAAAGACATACGCAACACACTCTTGGACATTGTGTGTTAGGACTTTTGCTCTACTATGTGAGTCTCGGATTAATATTTCTATGGACTAACGTCCCTGCTAACAGGAGAGCGAGCGAATCCAGTGAAGCTGATTGTTATGTATTTTCAATAGCCAAAAGTAGCGAGAAGTGCCGGAATATATGGAAGTAATTGCTGAGCGAGAACGGCACCCGATGCGCCTTCAAGAACACGCTGAATGGAAAGAAGACTTTCCTTTATGATTCCACCCTTTGGCATTTTCGAGCCAATTTGTGCTTCGACTGTAGCTATATCAGCTGAAATTTCTGAGTGCGCAGAATCATCCAAGTTCAGTTCTGGCAAGGCGTTTTTCAACTTTCCCATAAATTCATTAATCGCAAATTTTTCAGCATTTGTTATTTGTACTGTTTGGGTGCTATTTGTTGTTCCTTGTTGAATTACCGAGCCATGCATTTGATGAACATTAATTATATTCACGGGTGGAAAATACTGCGTTGGTTTATCTGGCTCAGTTACGGCTCTTTCAATTTCCACGACCCCTGCATGAGTAATCGACACGGCCATATTCACTGGATCGGCGAGGTATTCACCTTTCAGGTACTTCCAAATATCGTGAGTTTCCTGTGGCGTAACATCAAAGTGCTTAGCAACATCTTCTTTAGCAACCCTTTTAAGCTCACTTCCGTCGGTCAGTTCGTACAGCTTGTGCAAGAACAAATACCGTAGCTCTTTTTTTCGATTAATGTCGACCATGCTCAGACTCCGTTTTTATGCATAACGCTGGGGTCAGATTACACGCCCTTGTTATGTGCTTCATATTATATAGTTTCAATTATATCTTTTACATTACTCTGTGCTTGCTCAAGTATTTCTCTATAGACTCTAGCGACAATACATGAATAATCATTCGATTCAAACAATCGAAACACACTGGTTAGTAATGCCAAGCAATGACCTAGACTAAAATATTTATCAGGGCAACTATACTTTCCCAAATCAGTACTTTTATTGTGGACCCAGTGACGCCTTAGCGTATTCAAAGCCTTTAACTGAATATACAGATCACTATCAGTGACGTTAATTTGACCGAGATAAGTTTCTGCTAAATATTGGTATCTCACAACAGGCGAACATTTATTTTCTGCTTTAGTCTTAGATTCCTTTTCTATTACATAATCGTAATAGAATGCTTCAAGGGCCATTGCAGTGAACGTTTGAGCAATCAACCAACGTCCAGTCCAATTCGGGCAGTCAATATCTGCATTATCAATAGGTATTTCGTTAGGTGCGTACTTATGAACTAGAAATTTGAAGTCTTCAGCCCAACCGTTAGCTTGTAGGATTACAACTCGGAGAATCATCCCGAGTCCAGTTTCCCTGACTTGAACCAAATCACAATCTATTTCTTTTAACATATTCTCAAGTCCATACGAGAGTGATCACCAAATAACGCAAAATTCGTGACAGTATGAGGTCAATTGGAACGCTTGTTATAAATCTGAACTTTATAGATTTTGGTTGGCAATTTTGTCCATAAAACCAGAGACTAGAGCCAACGACTTTTTATTTTGACTAGCCTGCCTATACATGCACGCAGCGCGCCCAAAGCCCAATGCAGGTTCCTTTTCCTCATGAGAAAAGAATGCGCTCGAACTAAATTCAAATAAAATTCCTGCTACATTACGACCTGCGTTTTTGGCTGATACATCTTGCTGCTCTTTAGCGAAACCTGTAATTGCTTTTTGTATTTCCATGTCATACAAACGCACATCGCTAGTTGCTGTTACTGTGCCCTCAGGCAAAAGTACATCAGTCACGTCCATTGCTATCAAGCCATACTTATTTTTACGATTTAAACCAATGCGTGTATCAATCTGGTTTGATGCTTCTTTAATGCGAGTGGCTAACTTTTTCAAAGACTTTATACGTTTGCACTCTACGTACAATTTATCTTTATCAATAGTAACAACCACATCGCAATCATCTGTTAGATCCACTTCATAGCCGCCTTTGAGAAACCTAGAGGCAATATTCAGCTCAAACGCAAAATCTCGTGCAGGGTCATCATTCTGCCCCTTTTTGTTCTTTTTGATTGCTTCGGTACGTATGCTCTTACCTGACATAACATGCTTAATACGATCTTTTAAACCCTCGTGCTTACCATCTTTAAAAGTATTCCATAATCGGATGATCTGGCACGCCTCGGTCACTGCTTGCATGAAGTGATAAAAATCATCAATTAAGTCTCGTTCCGTAGGCGCTTTAGCTCCAGGGTTAACAAATGTTTTTAGCAGCCGCTCGTAGTCGCCCATTCGAGTACTTTTATATGGAAAACCCATCTCTTCGGATAGCCATTTACATGCTTCTGAAAACTCTTTTTTACGGTCTGTAAACTCTCCGTGATACATTGCCGTTTTACTTATTTCTAAGGTTGAAATATTCATAATCCTCCGAACTCAAGTGATTTATAACGATTAAGCTAACTGACGAAATGAGCGACAGTTGAGCGCATTTTTAGCCGTTACCACAGTTCTTTTTCATGTTTGCCAGCATTTTTTCATTGACCTTAATGCGAGTTTGGAGCTGCTTGCTGGTAAGTGAGCGCATTCTCATTGTGTCGATTGAGAAATTATACTCCCACCCATTTATCCAGCTCTTTTCATATGCATGTCTAATGGCTTCAGCATTAAGTGACTTTTGGTTGTCTTTTCGGACTCTCTTGACGGCTTGGAATATTAGGTCTGATGGCAGTCCTATAAATTTCTTAACGCAGCAATTGCCAACGGTTGCAAATTGACCGTTAAGCTTGTTTTGAAGGGTGCAAACTTCAATTATTGGGAAGTGACCGCACAAGCAGGTTTCCGGCTCCTCCGCTTCGTATATTTGATACAGGGACCACTCAAGCTTCGCCAGGTCCCAAATTGCTGCATTAGAACTTTTTAGGATCTCTTCCGTCAGTTTGTATTGGGACATTATGCCTCTTTGCAGCTAACGTTCGATTAGTGTTCATGCGCGTTACCAGTGAAAGCGCGCACAGTTAACTATCTGTATATAAATAACTTATCAGCTTTCTATCAAATACACCATCAGGAAAAACGCGCATGCGCGTTTTTCAAATCTATTAACCAAAAGTAGATTTAATTAATTGATTTTATGAGATTCTATCAGTTTGATTAATGCGTACTGATTTTGTCTTCAAATCACCCCCAAATATCTAAATTTAAATACGACTGTATACCCGCACATTGTTAGGCGATTTACTGTAAAACCAAACATTGAGTAAATAGATGAGAATTTGTATGGCAACTTGTTTGTAAGTTTGCTATTCACCTGCCGAGTGCTAGCAAGCTTTGGGGCAAAAGCTGTTTAGGGCTAATTTGTGTGCCACTACAGTTACAACAGTGACCGTTGGCGATATGGGTGCTCTTTCACATCTGACCCATAGGGATATGGGAAATGTCACTATGATGCCGGGAACATCATTGACCATGTGAACGCGGTATTTGCACTTCCGTGTGCTGCAGATGTTACCGTCGAGCCTATAGGGATACTTCTTATTAAATAAAAAATCGGCGAGTCACTGGGAAACAATGACAATTAATGCCGCACAGCTAGCTGTTTGCATCAGTTCTTGATGCCGGAATTCGTCATTAAGAATTTGCCTAAGATTGGCATTGTTGTACCTGTGACTATCTAAAAAGGATGCTTAGTCGCGCACTCTGGTGTTGCGCTGGATAGGCATAAATAGCCAAAGCATTTTATTTACTGGGTATGAAAGGGCATAATGCGGCGCTTACTATTTGTTTGAGATACAAGGAATAACCATGAAGTACTTGGTTAGCGTAGTTGCATGCTGTTTATTATCGGCCTGTTCTTTTGGGGATGCTGATGTTGAGTTTACGCCTGAAAAAGGGGAAGAGCGCTCGTATCAGCTGTATAGCACCACTAACATCACTGTAGACAATGGTCAGCGTACCGAAACGGTTAACGCCACGTCACATCAATTGCTGCGTTATAAGGTCCTCGAAACAGGCAAAAACAGTCGGTTTCAAGTGCATGTCGATTATATGAACATGCGCGATGGCCAAGGGAGCGGCGTCAGTAGTGGCCAGCGGGCCGATCGTAATCCAGAAATGCACGCTATTTTCTCGCAGGGGTTTGAATTTACGTTAAATCTAGACGATGGCAGCGTTAAAGAATTCAGTGCATTGAACAAACCGGTATGGCAGGCCCTGCTGGCTGAACGCGGCGCAGAGCTTGAGCAGGAACTGAAAAAGCTCTTTAGCTCATCGGCCTTCCTTAGCACCATACCCGCCAAAGCAGGGGCGGTCGTCGCGCTTCCTGCCTATCAAGACCACGCCAATGCCAAGCTTACTGTATTGCAAGTCACTGATACGCATGTGTTAGCCAAAGTTGAAAGTGGCGGCGAACAAGCCAAAATATACGGTCAGTTGATGTTAGAGCGTGAGCGGGGTTGGTTAGCGCAGTTAGCCTTAGTGGCGGAAGCGCCGTTTGAGCGCTACGGCTATAAGGGCACTGTGCGCAGCAACGTTATTATGTTGCCGCAGGAGCGCCAGTTGGGCGATCTGACGCAGTATTTAGGTTTTTATGATTTCCCAGTATTTGAGTATCAAAAACAACCTGACGTTGTGTTGGATAACGTCAATAAGACCTTAACCCAAGATGCTGTATTTGCCTATGATGCGGGCTACTTTTACCAGCAAGATGATTTATTAAAGCTGACTTATCAGTATGACTTTTCAGGTTTTAAACCCGAAGGCGGGTTTAGCTTAACCGATATCACAGCACACAGTGCGGATGGCACAGTACTGCCGCTGCAATTGAGCAAGGTAGGTAGTTATAGTTATCCAGAACAGGATGGTTTCCATCAGTCTGAGCAGCAGAATTTGCTTATCGGTTGGAATGCGCCGAATGACCTCTTAGCTCAGGTTGCTGAGTTTCGCGCGACTGCCCATTATCGCGGCGCGAAATTAGTCAAACTTAACCTGACCCCCGATCCCAGCAAAACTGTGGCCTTGCAATATGAAGATATACAGCTGGAACTCTCGCCAATCCCAGATAAACCATTCAGTTATTTGCTGAAATCGCGAGGCAGCACTGACAAATCTTGGTTATACCGGCGCTTTGACGGTGCCGAAGGCGCTATGGTGAAATATCTTTCACCGCCGCCCACTGGGCCGGATTGGTTAACCCCGGCAGAGCAAAATATGGTGGCGTTGGCCTCAGCTGCACAATATGAATCGATCACACAGTTTACCTTTCCCGCAGCGCCGCCCACGCTGACACTCTATGTGAATACTGTGGTTGACAGTGGTGAACTGACTAAGAACATTCGTTTTATTCCGACTCAAGATTACGCGCAAAATGTCGCCTATCCGCCGGCGCAGCAACAACTGCTTTATAGTGATGATATGTATGCGTCCTATGTTAATCAGCCGCAAGTTACTGCACCTGAAGACCCCGCCTTACTTGAGCCGCAAGTCGTGGCCAAATACGGCGTCAGTTTGCTGTTAACTTCCGAGCAAGCAGTAGTGTGCACGCTCAGTGTTGTCGATGCACCTAAGGTCAACGAGCACACACTGCAATGGACAAACACAAGCACTAACAACACGGGTTTTGGTGGAGGGCTGGATAAGTTTGTGCTGTACCAACTGACTAGCGCCGATGGGATCCGCCGCAATTTTTACGACATCAATGTCAGCAGCACTTTGGCCTGTACCGGTACGCCCAAATGGCAAGCGCTAGCGTATCAACCCGAGCAAAGCTGGTTGATTGATATCACTCAGTTGCCGAATGTTGATACCCATCAAACCGTGGCCGACTTTATGCGGCGCTATCGTTTTTTAAATGCGCAAAATTTACAGCTATCTCCTGCTATTCAAGGTGACAGCAGTGATTTTTATCAGCGTCCGTTGCAGCAAGTATTACGTGAGGAACGCTGGTTTGTACTGGCGGGGCGCGCAGCACAGATAGAGCAGCTGACGATAAGCGGCGAACCGGTCAATAAACAGTGGGTTAATGCATTCCCTGCGTTACCTTAAGGAGCAGAATATGAGAGTCTTATTACTATTATTTGCGCTACTTATGTCGTTTAATCTGTCGGCTGAGCGAATTTTACTCGACGAACTATGGCGGCTTAGCGATGTGCCTGGTGAAGCCATTTATTATCAGGAGCAAGCGCCGACAGAGCAAAATGGCGAGTGGCCGCTACAACTCTTTTATCTGGAGACGGATAAACCCGTTTTTAAGGGCTGCGTCAACAGTCCCAATTTAGCCGAGAGTTTTATCGTTGGTGATTTTGAGTTTTTCTATCCCGATGGTCAACTGTCTCGCAAGGGCAGTAGCGATGCACAAGGGCGTTATCAAGGCACGCATCTGCATTATTGGGAAGACGGAGCGCTCTCGGGAGAGTACCACTACCAGCATGGCCAGTTGCATGGAGATCAGAAAAGTTACCATACTAATGGTCAATTAAGGGAGCTTCAGCATCGTGTGAATGGTGCTGAATTAGGATTATCGCAAAGTTATTTTAACAATGGCCAGTTGCAAACACGCGTAACCTACGGCGCTAACGGTATGGAAGGGCTATATGAAAGCTTTCATAACAATGGTCAGCCGGAGCAAACCGTTAATATGGTGGCGGGAAAAAGAGAAGGCGAGCGACTGTATTGGACAAAAGACGGCTGGTTATACACTAAAGAGTTTTATCTTAAGGGGAAAATACACGGCGAAGTGTTGATTTACCGAGCTGCCGATGTGCTGCAAGAGATTAAACACTATGAGCATGATAAACAGGTGGGAAACCAGCAGCGTTTTGATGAACAAGGGCGGTTAGCAGAGCGGCAAAAGTATGATAAGGATGGTCGTGAAATTCAACATATTACCTATGATAATGCCGGTAACGTTGCGACCCAAACCGACACGCAATACTTCGCTAAAGGTCAGATTAGCACTGAACAGCGCTTCGATTCTGCGGGTAAGTTAACTTATCAATATCAGCAAGATACTACAAAAGACTGGAGCTTACGTCAGCGTTTTGATGCAGCTGGTGAGCTGATTGAACGTGATGAACAACTCAAGGGGCGATACGATGGCTTGTATATCGGTGCTGGTTGGAACGGTTATATCAGGCGGATAAACTACCGCAAAGGTCAAATGCACGGTGCATATCGAGAAGATAAGGCCGAGGACGGCGGCTTTGTCATCGGCCAATATCACTTAGGGTTAAAGTCCGGCAAGTGGGTCACAAAAAACGCGGATACGACGCGCAATGAGCAGTTTAACCAACAAGGTGAGCTGAGTGGTGAACAAACAGAAATCGCAGCCGATGGCACGATAATGCGTCGAGAGTTTTATAAAAACGCTAAGTTACATGGCGCGTATTTACTGCGTGGCTTTGATAAACAACTGCAAGCCCAAGGTCAGTATGTTAACGGTCAGCGCGAAGGCCAATGGCTGCTGCAAGATGAAAGCAGCTACAGCATGGTTAAGCTATGGCATGGCAACTATAAAGCTGGACACGAAGTGGGTCACTGGCAAGCCTTTTCCGCCAATGGTCATTTATTAGGGCAGGCCCAGTATGATGATAAAGGTCAATTGCAAGGTAAAGGCTATAGTTTTAATGAAGATGGCAGCCTGCTGCAAAGTGATGAGTATCTTGATAATCAACTGCACGGCAGGTCGGTGTACTACTTTAATGGTGAACCGTCATCCGAGTATCGCTATCAAAATGGTCAGATGATCAGCGAGTAGCACTTCATCACCTAATCACACAATCAAGCAAAAACCGACTAATTAGGTCGGTTTTTTGCTTTTTTGCATCTAGTTTGCTGCCTTGCTTTATCGTCAGGCATGTCATTAGAGGGGGACTTCTCAACCCCTCGTTTCGTGTTTACTAACTTGCCAGAACAAACACAATCTCAGCGTTAAACGTCAACATGCCTTTATACTTCTTTGGCTATCACAGGGGGTGTTTTTAAACATGAACAATGCAGATGGGTGTACGAGCTGATTTTCAGCTAAAAGTATTATATTCATTCGGGATGGATAGTTTTACTTTTCAAACTCTTGAAAATAATTATTTATTGTGTAAAGTAGCGACCCTTGCTATTTTGTAACAGAATGATACAGAGTTGCTGTTTTATTTGTCCATTTATTGGATATCCCTTTGCGTATGTCGCCCGACACAGCTAGCAGCAGTCTTGTTAGCTGTTTTTTTTTGCCTAAATTTAAATATTGTTTGTTTTTTGTTCTACAAATCCATAGGTTAACACTTAGCCTTTGGATAATTGCGGCTATGCTTATTTCTATAACAAGGTTCCGTGAAAAAGGAGCGTGAGATGAAGCGAGTATTAATTAATTTGACGGGAAAAGTGCAAGGTGTTGGTTGCCGTCATGCGACCCTGACTAAGGCCAGAGCCTTGGGCGTGACAGGATATGTAACCAATTGCCGCGATGGTAGTGTTGAAGTTCTCGCCCAAGGCAGTGACATTGCGGTTAATGCTTTAATTGCTTGGTGCGAAGTAGGTGTGCCTTGCACTGAGGGATTAACAGTAACAGTAGGAGAAGACGAGGCTGATGATATCTACCTCGATTTCTCCATCGTTCAGTCTTAATTTAAACGTACCGTGTTAACTTAACTGCACCGTTTTAACTTAAGAATTGTGCGGGTTGTGCGTTTGTTCAGTATTGGCCAACAGTCTGTATTGATTCGGCATTCTGATTATTTTGCATTGCACTGGGTTGCGCCATCTTGCGGATTTGGATCACCATGCCCATTTCGGGATGATCTAAATAATGGATTTCTTCACTCTTCACACGGCGGTTTTGCTCCAAAGGCACAGACATTAAAAATGGTGTCATGACTTTGGGCGCCGTGAGTGTTGCGCTGGTATCGGCCGCATCACTGGGTACGGCTGGCATTAACTTTCTGCCTTCTTTGCGCAAGTGCAATGCGGTTTCAATATACAAATAGTGGCTTAAATAGATATTCAGTGTGCCATCTAATTCCCATACTGGTGATACAGCAGGTGCAAGCATTGGCGTGCCATCGGCATTAATCATAGGCTCAGCTTGAGCTTGCTTAATGATTTTTCTGCCATCGAAGTGATAAGTACCTGAGAAATCTTTACCCGCAAATAAGCGTATGGGTACTGAGCCACTCTTACCACGCATAGGTTGTTGCCAAGCCATGTGCAGTAAACTGCGCGTACCACGTTCGCGGGAAATACTATTGATAATGCTCGCGAACTGACTTTGGCTGCGGGTTAACAATACTGGGTTGCCATTGGCTGTAGGATAACTGATCTGTGCGCTGCTGATTTCTGATGGGATCACCGGCGGGTAACGATATTCCACACTCGCAGGCGCGGCAGGCATAGGTTCTGACGTTGAGGTACCGTTTAAGGTTTCAGCGCAGTGGCTATTTGCATCGGCATCAAATACCAGTGTGCAAGGCGCAGATGCGCTGGGTATCGGCGTGATTGCTTGCGCGATAGCTGGGGAGATTAAGTCTATTGCGTTATCGGTTTTCGTCTTGTTCGGCGCATCAGGCCATTGTTCACTTGACTGACTTTGGCGTTCAAACACATAGACTTCAACCTCGAACCAAGCCTCTGCTTGGACGACCTGACTGTGTGATAGTGCAATGAGTGTAGCGATAGAGACCGCGAGTTTACGTAACACTATTTATCTCCAAGACGATGTTGCGATAATTGTTCTAGCAAGAGTTTCACTAAAGCGAGCCTGTCTTTACTGGTTTCGGCTGCAAGGCTGAACTTTAACTTATTCGGTCCTTCCATTCGATAGATTTGTGGCTGGCTTTGGAGTAATCCAATAATAAATACAGGATCTATGACATGATCATCACTAAATTCGATGCTGCCACCTTTACTGTGCACTTCTATTTTAGTCGCACCTAAGCGAGTCGCCTCATGTTTATAGAGGGTCATTTCCATTAAGTTACGCGTCGGTTCAGGTAATAAGCCAAAACGGTCGATCAATTCGACTTTTAACTCATCCAGCGCCGCCTGTGTTTCGCAGCCTGCGATGCGTTTATAGAGCGACAGACGAATATTTACGTCGCTCACATAGGCTTCAGGCAGTAGGGCGGGGATACGCAGTTCAATTTCGCATTGCTGATTGAGCATTTGCGCCAGTGACGGTTCTTTGCCTTGTTTTAAGGCTTTTACTGCCGCTTCGAGCATTTCCATGTACAAGCTAAAACCAATTTTCGAAATATGGCCACTCTGTTCATCGCCCAAGAGTTCACCTGCGCCGCGGATCTCTAAATCTTGGGTCGCCAGCATAAAGCCCGCACCGAGATCTTCAAGAGCATCAATGGCTTCTAAACGTTTGCGCGCATCTGGGGTCATACGTTTGGGATGCGGCGTCATCAAATAAGCGTAGGCCTGATGGTGCGAGCGTCCGACGCGGCCGCGTAATTGGTGTAACTGTGCCAGACCAAAGGTATCGGCGCGCTCAATAATAATGGTGTTGGCACTTGGGACGTCGATACCAGTTTCGATAATAGTGGTACAGACTAACACGTTGAATCTTTGATGGTAAAAGTCTGACATTACCCGTTCTAGATCGCGCTCACGCATTTGACCGTGGGCAACGACGACTCGCGCTTCAGGCAATAAATCGATAATGCCTTGGGCACATTTCTCAATACTTTCAACATTATTGTGCAGGTAATACACTTGGCCGCCACGGAGAATTTCCCGCAAAATGGCTTCGCGCACGGTTGCAGGATCGGATTCCCGCACAAAGGTTTTCACCGCTAAACGTTTGGCGGGCGGGGTGGCGATAATTGATAAATCGCGCATACCCGACATGGCCATGTTTAAGGTGCGCGGAATAGGCGTTGCGGTCAGGGTTAAGATATCCACGTTGGCGCGCAGCGCTTTGATTTTCTCTTTTTGACGTACTCCGAATCTGTGTTCTTCGTCGATAATCAACAGGCCTAAGTTTTCAAACTTAGCCTCAGATTGCAGTAACTTGTGGGTACCGATCACGATATCGACTTTGCCTTCTTCCAATTGCTGCAGCACTTGAGTCTGCTCTTTGGCGGTACGAAAGCGTGACATCACTTCAGTGACCACGGGCCAGTCGGCAAATCTGTCTTTAAAGTTTTCATAGTGTTGCTGGGCAAGCAGTGTGGTCGGAACTAGCACGACCACTTGTTTGCCAGCGTTGACGGCCACAAAGGCGGCGCGCATGGCGACTTCGGTTTTACCAAAGCCCACATCGCCACAGACTAATCTGTCCATTGCGGTCGGCGATTGCATATCGGCTAACACGGCGATGATGGCGCTTTCTTGATCAACGGTTTCTTCGAAGGGGAAGCCGCGGGCGAATTGAGCGTATTCTTCTTCGTCAATTGCGCAGCTTTCGCCAGGACGTGCTTGGCGACGTGCATAGACATCGAGCAGCTCGGCCGCGACGTCGCGGATTTTTTCAATCGCTTTTTTCTTGGCTTTAGCCCACGTCTCGTTGCCGAGTTTATTTAAGTGGGCGTCTTCATCGGCGCCAACACTGTAACGGCTGATAAGATGCAATGAAGACACTGGCACATACAGTTTGTCACCGCCAGCGTATTCTAATTGCAAGTATTCTGCGACCAGTCCACCCGTATCTAGGGTGACTAAGCCCCTATAAAGTGCAACGCCGTGTTCTAAATGCACTATGGGCTGGCCAACTTTGAGTTCGGCCAAGTTTTTAATCAGAGCATCATTACTGATCTGACGCTGTTTTTCACGGCGGCGTTGCTGGGAAATTCGATGGCCGAAGAGTTCAGTCTCACAAATGATACTGATACTTTCTTTGGCGCTGATCTGCAGCAAACAACCGCGTGACAGCGGCGATACGATAAGGCCTAACTTGGCATCACTTTGAATAAATTCATCAAAATGGTTAAACAGCGCAGGTTTTAACTGAATTTTAGCGAGCAATTCAAGCAGCGCTTCGCGGCGACCCTCGGACTCAGCGCTAAACAACATGCGTTTGGCGCTGCTGGCATAATCTTGCAGCGCTAGCAGCGGTTGCTTTAATTTATGATTGGCGCTGATGTCGGGCAGGGTGCTGGCGGCAATAACAACCGCTTTCGTTGTTTCAGTGCCATCTATTGGCACTTGCATTTGATAACGTGGCAGCGGTTTAAAGGCGGCAAATAACTCTTCTATGAGTAAATACAGCTCTTTAGGCGCCAGTAATGGCCGCAGTGGATCAACGCGTCGGTCTTGATAGCGATGCTCGACTTCTTGCAGATGGGCGCGCGCCGACTTTTCGATATCGCCTAAGGTGACGAGTTGAGTGTCTTTGGGTAAGTAATCGAATAGGGTGGCTGTGTCATCAAAAAATAGCGGCAGGTAGTTTTCGATCCCCGCCGGCATCAAGTTACGGCTCACTAGCTGATAAACCGATTCAGGCTCTTTGACTATGACCTCAAAACGGCGGCGGTATCTTTGCCTAAAACCTTCGATGGCCGAACTGTCGGTTGGGAATTCCTTCGCGGGCAATAGGCGAATCGAGTCGACAGGTTGCAATGAGCGTTGGGTTTCTGGATCAAAATGGCGAATGGTTTCCACTTCTTCATCGAATAGCTCGATGCGCAGTGGCATATTCATCCCCGTTGGGAAGATATCCAGAATCGATCCGCGAATGGCAAACTCGCCATGTTCATACACTTGCTCCACCGAATGGTAGCCAGTGTCGGTTAAATGTTGGCGTACATCGTGTAACTTGTAGCTATCACCCTTTTTGAGCACAAACACGTTGGCGCTTAAATAGGCCTTAGGTGGCAGGCGTATCATCAAGGTGGTGACGGGCACGATAACGATATTTTGCTCAATCTGAGACAGCTGCGATAGCGTTTCGAGTCGCTGGGAAATTAAATCCTGATGGGGCGAAAAACTGTCGTAGGGCAAGGTTTCGCGGTCAGGGAATAATCTGACCTTAATGCCTGTTTTACTGAGCAAATAACTCAGTTCTAACTCTAAGCTTAAGGCACTTGGCGTGTCACTGGTGACGACTAAGGTCGTTCCCTTATGTTGACGCGCTAAATTGGCGAGTGTAACGGCTTGGCAAACGCCGCCCACGGTGGACAGAGTCTGAATTTGAGTGCCATTTTTGACGGCTGGCGGCGTTAGGGCTGATATGTGAGTCATTGGCGTGCGATAAACTGATTCATTCACAAAGAGTTGCAGACATTGTAGAGACTTGATGGCGTAGGTGCCAGAGAAAAGTCAGCGGCTATTGACGCTCGTCTCTGGCGAGTTTGCGTAACTTGAGTTGTTTCTGTTGTACATTGAGGCTGGCTTTGACTAATTGCTCCACGTCAGATTCAAGAATTTGACTGAATTCAAAGTCGGTTTGCCATTGTAGATGTTCAGGTTGAGTATGTTGCTCTGTACTGTCATTACGACTCATATCGCCTTCGGCTTGTGCTATTTTTTGTGCTTGAGTGGCGATGACTTTGCCAAAACAGAGAATGGCAACTAATTCGTCGTGAATAAACAGAGTGATTTTATAGTGGGAGCCAATATCTAAGGCTGTTGGGGTGAGTAATCTCAGGCCACTGCCACCAAATTGGTTACCAAAGCATTTTTCGCCCTCTTGGGTTTCTTTTTCTAATACATGTTGCAGCACTAGATCTACTTTGCGGGATTGCAGCTTTAAAAAATCCACGACAACTTTTGCCTCGTTATCTAAATGGCGCAGCTGTAGCAAGCAGTTAGCTTCGAGTGTTTTGACTTCGCTGAGCAGTTGAATGCCTAATGATTGCATTGATCTCAGTGCCATTTCTGAGGGTAATGGCTGGGAACTCGGCCATTGGCTTAGGTAGGCGGTAAAGTGGTGAGGCACACTAAAATACGGATTGGTGTCAGTGAACAAGGCTTGCCTCTTTATTTATAGGACCAATACCCCTATTATCGTGCCCATCTTCATGATTTAGCAAGTTCAGCACACAGGACGCAACCCTCTTTCAATGAATCCAGGATTCCCTTTCTATATTGGTTACCGTTATTGGCGGGCCAAAAAAGCGAACGCGTTCGCGTCGTTCATTACCTTATTTGCCGTTTCGGGCATTTTTTTAGGCGTTGCAGCCCTGATCGTTGTCAGTTCAGTGATGAATGGCCTTGAAGGCCAACTTAAGCAACGTATCTTAGGTGCAGTGCCACAATTAACCCTTTATAGCGAAGCGCCGTTAGTCGATTGGACAAAGCAGGCGAGTGCGCTTAAAGCCTTACCGGGGGTGTTAGGCGTTACACCGAGCGTATCGACGCAGGCCATGGTGCAATCTGCGTCGAATATTCGCGCTGTGCAGGTTTATGGGGTGTTTCCCGAATTAGCGCAAAAGTTATCCTCCGTTGCGCAGCACACTTACTCAGGTGCATTTGAACAGTTGGCGAGTGGCGACTTCAAGGTGATTTTAGGATCTGAGCTCGCACGGCAACTCAAAGTTGCTCCCGGTGATACGGTACGATTATTGAGTGGCGATGGTGTGGTGTACTCCCCATTAGGCCCAGTTCCGAGTCAACGTAAGTTCTTGGTATCTGGCATTTTTGAAATGGGCTCTCAGGTTGATGCTGGCGTTGCATATATCCATTATCAAGATGCAAAGCGTCTAATGCGTCAACCGAGTGAGGCTATTGATCAGCTTAGACTCTATTTATCCGATCCCTTTAGCGCGCCCGCTTTAGCGTCTAAAGTGCAGGATGTTCTCGCTAAACAAGATATTAAGGTAACAACCAGCGATTGGCGTGATACCTATGGTCACTTGTTTGGTGCGGTAAAAATGGAAAAGAACATGATGTCACTGATGCTGAGCCTGATTGTGGCCGTGGCCGCTTTCAATATCGTCTCGGCGCTGGTGATGATGGTGGTCGATAAAACCACTGATGTGGCAGTGCTAAAAACCCAAGGCGTAACCACGCCCGCCGTGATGGGCATTTTTGTGGTGCAGGGTTCGCTCAATGCAGTACTCGGTTTAGTGCTTGGGCTCGCGGTAGGTATACTTATCACTTTGAATCTGAATGGCATTATGGCGACCTTAGGCATTTCGATTTTAGGTGCGGGACAGAGTTTGCCAGTAAAACTGGAGTTGATGCAGTTGTCAGTGATCGTGATTGGTACGCTACTGGTAACCCTGTTGGCGACCTTATATCCCGCGCTGCGTGCGGCCAGAGTGCAACCTGCAACTGCGTTGAGATACGAGTAAACTCGTGAGCTTTTACGAATAGTCGTCACCCATGGGCATTCATCCGTGAGTGATGGCTTGCCAAGATAAAAATAATTTAATGCATTGATTTAATGAAATAAATCGATGCCAAAGCATGTTTAAGAGAGAACTTCAATGCAAGACGTGTTACTGCAAGTGCAGAGTGTCAGTAAGAGTTACCATGATGGCGCCGTGACCACGCAAGTGTTGTCTAATGTCGATTTGCAGGTGTTTAAGGGCGAGCAGTTGGCGATTGTCGGCAGCTCAGGCTCAGGTAAGAGCACACTGCTGCATATTATGGGAACTTTGGATGAGCCAACCGCGGGCAAAGTTTTGTTGCTAGGCGAAGATTTATACCAAGTGTCTAGTGCGCGTCAAGCGCAGATCCGCAATCAAGATCTCGGCTTTATCTATCAATTCCATCATTTATTGCCTGAATTCACTGCGCTAGAAAATGTCGCTATGCCGGCATTTATTCAAGGTAAAGATCGTAAACAAGCGCTCGCCGATGCCAAAGTCTTATTGGAGCGGGTAGGGCTAGGCCATCGCATGACTCACATTCCCGCTGAACTATCGGGCGGCGAACGTCAGCGTGTCGCTATCGCAAGGGCGTTGATTAATAAACCTAAGTTAGTGCTGGCCGATGAACCTACGGGTAATTTAGATGCTAACAGTGGCGATGCGGTTTATGAGTTGATCCGCGAGCTGGCCGATCAGTTAGGTACGGCGTTTGTGGTGGTGACTCATGATCATAAATTGGCTGCCCGTATGGACCGCCAGCTGATGATGAAGAACGGCTTCCTGCAATTAGCGGCGGAAACCCAAGTATGAAAGGACCGTTAGCCTTATCCATTGGTTGGCGTTTTTATCGCGCTCGCCAATCCAACAGTTTTATTAGTTTTATTTCCTTTGCATCGACTGCCGGTATCGCTTTAGGTGTGGCGGTATTGATCATAGTTCTGTCTGCAATGAATGGTTTTGAGCGCGAGCTAGAGCAAAGATTACTGGGTGTAGTGCCGCAGGCGGACGTTGTCGGGGTGGACGAACCTATCGTCAATTGGCAGAGTGTTGCGCAAGGTGCACTACAAATTGAAGGTATTCGTGGTGCAGCCCCCTTTATTCGCATGCAAGGTTTAGTGCAGAAACCTGGTGGTTTTCAAGGCTTAGCCGTGGTGGGTATTGATCCGAAAGAAGAAACGAAGGTTTCAACTTTGTCACAGTTTATGAGTGATGCAAGCTGGCAGAGTCTGAGCCAAGATGAGAATCATATCGTCCTTGGCGAGAGTTTATTGACTAAGTTGGGGCTTGAGGTGGGTGATACGCTGGCCTTATATGTGCAGGCTATCGATCCCGACGCGGCAGGCAGTTTACGTGCGGCCAAGAGCCATCGTTTTGTGGTGTCAGGCACCTATCATTTGGGCGGCGAGCTTGAACTGACAACCGCTTATATTCCATTGCAATACGCGGCGCAGATCTTGAATATGAATAACGGTGTAACGGGTGTGCGTATTAGCGTCGATAAAGTGTTTGATGCACCAGTAAAAGTGCGCGAACTCGGTTATGCGCAAAAGCAGTCTGTGTATATCAGTGACTGGACCCGTACTCAAGGGCATTTATATCAAGATATTCAGTTAGTTCGTACTGTGATGTATTTAGTTCTAGTGTTGGTGATTGGTGTTGCCTGCTTTAACATTGTCTCCACCTTAGTCATGGCGGTGCGGGATAAAGCGTCCGAAATTGCGATTTTGATGACCATGGGCCTGAGTCGTTTGGCTGTGATGGGGATTTTCATGGTGCAGGGCGCGTTAAATGGTCTGCTTGGCTGTGGTCTTGGCGGCATCATCGGCATTAGTGTAGCGCTGAATTTAAGCGCGATTGCGAGCTCAGTTGAGCAGTTACTCGGTATTCAACTGCTCTCGGCCGATGTTTACTTTGTCGACTTTTTACCGTCTGAGTTGCATGTTTCGGATGCAGTATTGGTGATTGTGATGGCGTTTGTGATGAGTTTAATCGCGACTTTGTATCCCGCTTGGAAGGCGAGCCAAATTGCACCAGCACAAGCGTTAGCGGGTAGATAACTGGATAAGTGGTTGTTCGTCCTGTTAGCCGATTTAGGCTGAAATCAGTGCAGATGTTTTCAGGACACTCCTTTCTTCCCAATGACTATTGCTTAATTACTATACTATTTCTAAATACGATATTGTGGCGACTGAGGACTTGATGACTCGAGTACTTAAGGCTTTAGAATGAAAACCACATAAACAAAAAGGCCAGTGGGCGCTCTTAAAGAGATTGCCACTGGCCTTTTTGGTATCTGTTGTATGCGTTTATTTAAAGCTAAGCGTTAATCTCGATTAACGCTTTAAGCCTTCATTCAATAATGGACGCATGATCTTCACTAATTCTGTGGTCACCTTAGGTGAGCCAGCAACGATGTTGCCCGAAACCAAATAGTTATGGTTGCCAGTAAAATCAGTCACTGTACCGCCTGCTTCGCGGCAAATCAGATCGCCAGCAGCGATATCCCATGGCTTTAAGCCGATTTCAAAGAAACCGTCCAAACGACCCGCGGCAACATAGGCTAAATCTAATGCGGCAGAACCTGCGCGACGTAAGTCAGCACATTGGCCGAAGACTTCGCCGAAAATAGCCATGTAAGTTTCAGTGTGTTGACGCGCCTTGAATGGGAAGCCAGTGCCAATCATGGTAGGCGCTAATTCATTCACGTTGGTAACACGCAGACGGAAATCATTGAGTTTGGCGCCTTTACCACGTACAGCGGTAAAGAGTTCTTCACGGACAGGATCGTAAACAACGGCAACTTCAGTCTTGCCTTTGTATTGCAGAGCGATAGAAACCGCGAAGTGGGGAATGCCTCTAACAAAGTTGTTAGTGCCATCCAGAGGGTCGACTATCCAAACATAGTCTTTATTCTCACCGCGGTTTTCGCCTTTCTCTTCACCCACGATAGTGTGATCAGGATAAGATTTACGAATTTGGTAAGTAATTGTCGCTTCTGCTTCCTTGTCTACACTGGTAACAAAATCGTTGATACCTTTTGAACTGACTTCGATACGGTCAAGTTCAGTATAGGCGCGCATAATAGTTTGGCCGGCCGCGCGGGCAGCGCGTACAGCAATCGTCAGCATCGGATGCATTGCAATCCCCTGGATGTTAAAGAACGTTAAAATAGCGGGCGGTATTATACTCGATTTGATAGTTATATCAAATACCGATTTTCATATAAGCATTCGGCAATGGCTGTGATAATATTCGTCCCCAACGTTTTATGAATTAAATTAAGTTGTTTCATGCTAAGTAATATTCGAGTGGTTTTAGTGGGGACTTCGCACCCCGGCAATATTGGTTCTACTGCCAGAGCGATGAAGACTATGGGTCTGTCTACTCTGTATCTTGCAGAACCCCGGGTTGAGCCCGATGGTCATTCCATAGCATTAGCCGCGGGTGCATCGGATATTCTGAAACATCTTGTGAAAGTGGATTCACTTGCTGAAGCAATTGCCGATTGCAGTCTAGTGATTGCAACCAGCGCGCGCAGTCGCACCTTAGATTGGCCCATGTTAGAGCCAAGACAAGCTGGGGTGAAATTAGCGACCGAGGCACTTAAAGGCCCTGTTGCGATTGTGTTTGGCCGTGAAAACCATGGTTTAAGCAATGAAGAGCTGCAACAGTGCACTTATCATGTGGCTATCCCTGCAAATCCAGAGTACAGCTCGCTTAATCTGGCGCAAGCCGTACAAATCATTTGTTATGAAACCCGCGTTGCCCATCTCGCGCAAAAAGACGTTGCCGAAGAAGAGCTGACTGAGTATCCCTTGGCTGCCGATCAGGAACGTTTTTTCGCACACCTTGAAACGACACTGTTATCAACTGGATTTATCATTAAGAACCATCCTGGACAAGTGATGATGAAACTTCGCCGCTTGTTTAGTCGTGCACGGATTGAGAGTCAGGAAATGAATATCCTCAGGGGTATTTTGACGTCAATTGAGAAAGTGGCGGGTTCTAAAGAAAAATAGCCAAACCTTAATAATTAACACTAATCGCGAAGGATAAACAATGGGCGTGATAGCTAGGCTAAAAGAAGATATTGAATCTATATATCACCGTGATCCTGCGGCGCGTAGCGCGTTTGAGATCTTGGTTAACTATCCAGGCATGCATGCCATTTGGTTGCATCGGATAAGCCATAAGCTATGGAAGCGCGATTGGCGCTTAACGGCACGTTGTTTATCGACGTTTTCCCGTTGGTTGACAGGAGTTGAAATCCATCCTGGGGCAACCATAGGTCATCGATTTTTTATCGACCACGGTATGGGCGTTGTGATAGGTGAAACGGCTGAGATTGGTGATGATTGCACCCTTTATCACGGTGTCACGCTTGGCGGAACCACCTGGCAGGCGGGGAAACGTCACCCGACGTTAGCCAATAACGTGGTGGTGGGCGCAGGGGCAAAAATCCTCGGTCCTATTACCATGCACGATGGTGCGCGTGTGGGTTCGAATTCTGTTGTGGTGAAAGATGTGCCCAAAGATACCACGGTTGTGGGGATTCCTGGGCGCGTGGTGGCTACACCGTCACCGCAATCGAAAGAGAAAACTGAACGCCGCAGCGCGATGGCAAAAAAATATGGCTTCGATGCGTATGCGGTATCACCGGATAATCCCGATCCTGTGGCCAATGCAATAGGGCAGATGCTCGATCACATGCATTTGATGGACTCGAAAGTTCAAGAGTTGTGTCAAGCCATTCAAGGGCTGGGTGGCAATGTCTGCACTGAAAAACTGCCAGAGCTTGATATGGGCGAGTTTAATGATGCAGAAAAAGCGGCAGCGGAAAAACGCCATAGTGCATTAGATGAGTTTGATCCGAGTATCTAAGTTTCAAGAAATAGTTCAACGAAATGATTTAACTTAGCGGTCTAACTTGCTTAAGGGTTGACCCTCACAAGGGTCTCGCTTAGCGTTTTACTTTAGCTCATCCTGTTGTAAAGGCGCATATTGCGATCAAACCTGAGTTTGATCGCGCCATAGTACCGAGATCACTTTTATCCTGCGTTTATATCGTGCTAGATGTCGATTAATTGGCGCTTTAGCATTGAATCTTAGGCTAGAAAAAGGTTAAATACCCCACCAAGATGAAAGGGTATTGGTTATGTGCACACTCATATACTTGAGTGTTTTAGTAGGTTTTAATACTTGACTGAATTACTCGGGTATGTTGAAATAATGCATACCTGTTCGGGAGCTATGGTAGTTATGAAACTTACATCAAAAGGTCGTTATGCAGTAACCGCTATGCTAGATGTGGCAATCCACTCAGCATCGGGACCAGTTCCCTTAGCGGATATCTCTGAAAGACAAGGGATTTCGCTTTCCTATCTGGAACAACTCTTCGCTAAGCTAAGAAAACACGGTTTAGTTGCCAGTGTACGTGGACCGGGCGGTGGTTATCGCTTAGGCCTAGAAGCCAATGATATTTCAGTCGGCATGGTTGTCCATGCTGTAGACGAGTCTGTCGATGCGACTCGTTGCCAAGGACTTGGCAATTGTCAGAGTGGAACTCGCTGCTTAACCCATTCACTTTGGGGCGATTTAAGCAAACAAATTTCCGATTTTTTAGATGGTATCAGTCTTGCCGGCTTGATGCAGAAGCGAGATGTGCAATTTATCTCACTTAAGCAAGACACTATGCAAAAGGAACAAAGAGTCAGTTTATAGTGGCACTTTGTTATATATAAAAATAATTTTTGTACGTTGTATGTAGCCTCTACCAGAGACTGCTCAGTACGGAGTGTGTTATGAAGCTTCCTATCTATTTAGATTATGCCGCCACCACGCCTGTTGATCCTAGAGTCGCGGAAAAGATGTTCCAATGCATGACAATGGACGGCATCTTTGGTAATCCGGCCTCACGTTCACACCGCTACGGCTGGCAAGCCGAAGAAGCGGTGGATATTGCTCGCAACCAAGTTGCCGAGTTAATTAACGCCGATCACCGCGAAATTGTGTTTACCTCTGGCGCGACGGAATCGAACAACTTAGCGATAAAAGGTGTTGCTCATTTCTATCACAAGAAAGGTAAGCACATCATCACCAGTAAGACTGAACATAAAGCGGTTCTCGATACTTGTCGTCAATTAGAGCGTGAAGGTTTCGAAGTGACTTACTTAGAGCCTGCTGCAAACGGCATCATTCCGATGGAACGTTTAGAAGCAGCGATGCGTGACGACACTATCCTTGTCAGCATCATGCACGTGAACAACGAAATCGGTGTTATCCACGATATCGATGCAATCGGTGAACTATGCCGTTCAAAAGGCATCATTTTCCACATGGATGCGGCGCAAAGTGCAGGCAAAGTACCTATCGATGTGCAAGCCACTAAAGTGGATTTGATCTCGATTTCTGGCCACAAAATGTATGGCCCTAAAGGTATCGGCGCACTATATGTTCGTCGTAAGCCACGCATTCGCCTAGAAGCGCAAATGCACGGTGGTGGTCATGAGCGTGGTATGCGTAGCGGTACGTTACCAACGCATCAAATCGTAGGTTTAGGTGAAGCTGCTGCAATCGCAAAAGCGGAAATGGCCTCTGATGACGCTCGTATCGGTGCATTACGTGACAAATTATGGAATGGCATCAAGCACATTGAAGAAACCTATATCAATGGTGATGCGATTGACCGTGTTAGCGGTAGCCTCAACGTCAGCTTCAACTATGTTGAAGGCGAGTCGTTAATGATGGCACTGAAAGATTTAGCGGTTTCATCGGGTTCGGCTTGTACCTCAGCCAGCCTAGAGCCTAGCTACGTATTACGTGCGCTTGGCTTAAACGATGAAATGGCACATAGCTCGATTCGTTTCTCAATCGGCCGTTTCACAACCGAAGAAGAAATCGATCACGCTATCGAAGTTATTACTCAATCTATTGATAAATTAAGAGAAATGTCTCCTTTGTGGGAAATGTTTAAAGATGGGATCGACCTGAACCAAGTTCAGTGGGCACATCATTAATTCTGACCTTTACAATAGATAATTTTGGAGCAGTACCATGGCTTACAGTGAAAAAGTGATAGATCATTATGAGAATCCACGTAACGTTGGTTCTTTTGATAAAAACGATCCTTCGGTCGTGACCGGTATGGTAGGCGCACCTGCTTGCGGTGACGTGATGAAACTTCAGTTGAAAATTGGTGCTGATGGCATCATTCAAGACGCTAAGTTCAAAACCTACGGTTGTGGTAGCGCGATTGCGTCTAGCTCACTGGTAACTGAGTGGGTTAAAGGCAAGACTATCGAACAAGCTGCGGCGATCAAAAACACGGATATCGCTGAAGAATTGGCATTGCCACCAGTGAAGATCCACTGTTCAATTTTGGCTGAAGATGCCATTAAAGCTGCTATCGACGAGTACAAATCGAAACAAGCTAAGTAACATCTGGAGTTAAGATGGCGATTACAATGACCCCAGCGGCAGCCGATCGTGTCAGATCTTTCTTAGTCAACCGAGGCAAAGGTGTAGGCCTGCGTCTCGGCTTAAGAACATCAGGCTGTTCTGGTATGGCTTATGTACTTGAGTTCGTTGATTCTTTAAATGATGATGATGAAGTGTTTGATATCGAAGATGTGAAAATCATCATAGATGCCAAGAGCCTTATCTATCTTCAAGGGATCGAGCTGGATTTTGTTAAAGAAGGGCTGAATGAAGGCTTCCAATTTAATAATCCTAACGCAAAAGGTGAGTGTGGTTGTGGTGAGAGTTTCACTGTTTAACCGCTAAAGTTGACGCATGAATTATTTCGAGCTGTTTAAATTTTCCCCTGCCTTCGATATTGATACCGCCTTACTTGCAGAACGCTATCGCGAACTGCAACGGGCGGTTCATCCCGATAAATTTGCCAATGATACTGATCAGCAAAAATTGCTGTCGGTGCAGCGCACGGCGCAAGTCAATGATGGTTTTCAAACCTTAAAAGATCCCATTCGCCGCGCCGAGCATATGTTATCGCTGCGTGGTATTGAATTAAGCCATGAAACCACGACAGTGAAAGATACTGGCTTCTTGATGCAGCAAATGGAATGGCGCGAGGCGTTAGAAGATATACGCGATAGTGCCGATCCTCAAGCGAGTATTGACGAGCTATATCAATCTTTTGCGCAGTACCGCGCGCAACTCACTCAGCAATTGACTCAACTGTTAACCAGTGAGCAGGCTGAAGATGCATTGTTAGCGGCAGATCAAGTTCGCAAACTCAAATTTATGGCAAAATTACACGACGAGTTGACCAGAGTCGAAGACGCTCTGTTAGATTGATTTTCCGTGTTTATGTTACTTTGCTGACTCAAGTACGCTTGAGTTGGCATTACTAAGTTGGATATATATGGCCCTTTTGCAGATAGCTGAGCCCGGTCAAAGTGCCGCGCCGCACCAACATAGACTTGCCGTTGGCATCGATTTAGGTACGACCAATTCTTTGGTGGCGGCCGTTCGAAGTGGAGAGACGGCAACCCTGCCGGACGAACTTGGACAGCATTCATTACCTTCTATCGTGCGTTATACCCAAGATTCAGTCGAAGTCGGCGCACTTGCGGCGTTGAGTTCGGCGCAGGATCCGCAAAACACGATCGTTTCGGTAAAGCGTTTTATGGGCCGCAGCCTAGCGGATATTCAAGCTGGCGAGCAATCATTACCCTACGAGTTTGCCGAAAGCGAAAACGGTTTACCTTTATTTGTGACTCCCCAAGGCCAAGTGAATCCCGTGCAAGTATCTGCGGAGATTTTACGTCCGCTGATCGCCCGCGCTGAAAAAACCTTAGGCGGCGAACTGCAAGGCGTGGTGATCACTGTGCCTGCGTATTTCGATGATGCCCAGCGCCAAGGCACAAAAGATGCCGCAGCTTTGCTGGGTGTTAAAGTGCTACGTTTGTTGAATGAACCGACTGCTGCTGCGATTGCCTATGGTTTAGATTCTAAGCAAGAGGGCGTGATTGCCATCTATGATTTAGGCGGCGGTACTTTCGATATTTCTATTTTGCGCTTGAATCGCGGTGTATTCGAAGTGTTAGCCACTGGTGGTGATTCAGCGCTTGGCGGCGATGATTTCGATCATTTACTGCAAGCACATATGCAACAAGTGTGGCAGCTTAGCGACATCGACTCACAATTAAGTCGTCAGTTGTTGATTGAATCGCGTCGAGTCAAAGAAGCCTTAACGGATGCAGCAGAAACTGAAGCGAAAGTGATCCTTGCCGATGGTACTGAACTGACGCAAATCGTTACTAAAGCTGAATTTGATGCCATGATTGCGGCATTGGTGAAAAAGACGATTGCCAGCTGTCGCCGTACCCTGCGTGATGCGGGCGTGACGACGGATGAAGTGCTTGAAACTGTGATGGTTGGCGGTTCAACGCGCGTGCCATTAGTGCGTGAACAGGTCGAAGCTTTCTTCGGTAAACCACCGCTGACATCTATCGATCCCGATCGTGTTGTCGCCATTGGTGCGGCCATTCAAGCCGACATTTTAGTGGGTAACAAACCCGAATCGGATTTGCTATTGCTCGATGTGATCCCTTTGTCATTAGGCATAGAGACCATGGGCGGCTTAGTGGAAAAAGTGGTATCGCGTAATACCACGATTCCGGTGGCTCGGGCGCAGGAATTTACCACCTTTAAAGATGGTCAAACGGCCATGGCATTCCATGTGGTGCAAGGTGAGCGAGAGCTCGTTGCCGATTGCCGCTCACTGGCGCGTTTTACCTTAAAGGGTATTCCGCCGTTAGCTGCAGGCGCTGCGCACATTCGGGTGACATTCCAAGTAGATGCCGATGGTTTACTTAGCGTGACCGCGATGGAAAAATCCACCGGCGTACAATCTAGTATTCAAGTTAAGCCGTCTTTTGGTTTATCGGATACTGAAATTGCCACTATGCTGAAAGATTCGATGAAGTATGCCAAAGACGATATCGGTCGTCGTATGCTGGCCGAGCAGCAAGTGGAGGCGGCGAGGGTACTCGAGTCTTTACATGCAGCGTTAGCGAAGGATGGCGATTTGCTGAATGCTGATGAGCGTGGACAAATCGATGCTACTATGGCCAATGTGGCGCAAGTGGCTACGGGCGATGATGCCGATGCGATTAAACTCGCGATTGAAAAACTGGATGAGCAAACCCAAGATTTTGCTGCCAGACGTATGGACAATTCTATTCGAGTGGCATTTAAAGGCCAGTCGATCGACAACATATAGGTGATGTAATGCCCCAATTAGTCTTTCTTCCCCATGCCGAGTTGTGCCCTGATGGCGCTGTGCTTGAGGCGAATGTTGGTGAGACCATTCTCGATGTTGCGCTGCGTAATGGCATCAATATCGAGCATGCCTGTGAAAAGTCCTGTGCTTGCACGACATGTCACTGTATCGTGCGTGAAGGCTTTAATGATCTTGAGCCAAGTGATGAGCTAGAAGATGACATGTTAGATAAAGCATGGGGACTCGAGCCCGAAAGCCGTCTATCTTGTCAGGCTAGAGTGGTCGACACTGACATGGTGATTGAGATCCCTAAATACACGGTTAACATGGTTAGCGAAGGCAATTAATATTGCTTCGATAATGATTAAAACCAGTCCACGTGACTGGTTTTTTGCTTTTGGCGTTGAGCATTTGTGCAACTAATCTTGTCTATGCCTCTAGTTGTTTGATTTATCCTTGCGCAGGCGTATTATGCGCTCAAAATTAATGGTTGCCGGAGACCAAATGAGAATAGCGATTTTATCGCAAGGGCCAGAGTTATATTCAACGAAGCGACTCGTTGAAGCGGCTCAATTACGTGGTCATGAAGTACACGTAATCAATCCCCTTGAATGTTATATGAATATCAATATGCGGCAATCGAGTATCCACATTGGCGGGCGAGAGTTACCTGCATTTGATGCCGTGATCCCCCGTATTGGGGCGTCGATTACCTTTTATGGTTCGGCGGTGTTGCGCCAATTTGAGATGATGGGCGTCTATGCCTTAAATGATTCAGTTGGAATTTCCCGCTCACGGGACAAATTGCGTTCTATGCAGCTGATGTCACGCCGCGGTATTGGTTTGCCTATTACCGGTTTTGCCAATAAACCGAGTGATATTCCTGACTTAATTGATATGGTGGGTGGCGCGCCTCTGGTGATTAAATTACTCGAAGGCACCCAAGGCATTGGCGTGGTATTAGCCGAGACCCGCAAAGCGGCTGAGAGCGTGATTGAAGCCTTTATGGGCCTGAAAGCCAACATCATGGTGCAGGAATATATCAAAGAAGCCAACGGCGCAGACATTCGCTGTTTCGTGCTCGGTGATAAAGTGATTGCCGCCATGAAACGTCAAGCTATGCCCGGTGAGTTCCGCTCTAATTTGCACCGTGGTGGCACGGCGAGTTTAGTCAAACTAACTCCTGAAGAGCGCTCTGTGGCTATTCGTGCGGCGAAGACGATGGGATTGAATGTGGCAGGGGTTGATTTGTTACGCTCAAACCATGGCCCAGTGATCATGGAAGTGAACTCTTCACCAGGGCTTGAGGGGATTGAAGGTGCCACCACGAAAGATGTGGCGGGTGCTATTATTGATTTTGTTGAAAAAAATGCGATTAAAGTAAAAAAGGTGACGCAAGCACAGGGTTAACACCCTTGGTGTCGAGTATTGACTACGGAATATCAACACTTGATTCACCTCCTTATGGGTAACGGCGTTAAGCACTAGCTTACCCATTCAAGCGAACCGAATAGGGGAAAACGATGACATTAACTTGGATAGATTCGTTAGATATTGCGTTGGAATTACTCGAAGCACACCCAGAGGTGAATCCCACTCAGCTGCATTTCACCCAACTGTATGAGTGGGTGTTAGCTTTGAATGATTTTGCAGATGATCCTAAGCATTGCAATGAAAAAATACTGGAAGCAATTCAGCAGTGTTGGATTGATGAAAAGTAGTGAGCACAGTTGTGGTACGGCTTTTTATGTGAGGCATCTTGTCCTTCAGAAGATTAACTAAGGTGATTTATCTCACGTATTTGCAGTGGCGCAGAGAATATTTGGCGAGAGTTTGATCACAGTCAAGTTCATTTTCAGTGGATATCGTAATTTGTTGTATATTGGTTAAGGCATTTATATGGCTTAACTTTATTATCGCAACTGCAAGGATGTTCACATGAAACTTTTGCTTGTATTGTTATGTATGCTTGTCCCTTCAATGGCTTGGGCTCATCCAGGTCATGGCGGTGTCGGTTTATTCCATCACTTGTTAGATCTTGCACCCGCAGTCATTTTAGTCGCTTTGATTGCATGGGCTGGTATTTGGGCAAAAAATAGAAAATAATCCCATTTTTTAATGAGTTAATGAACCCTGCTAAGGATTTATCCTCCTAGCGGGGTATTTTGTGTGATCAAACTGATTACGAATAAAGCGAATGTGCGCAATATCTCAGACTAATTTGCTATAAAGATAGGATTTAGCTTTTAAATTTCGTATAATCCGCGCGAATTTTTTAAACTTGCTGACAAAGGAAGCTAGTTATGGCGATCGAACGCACATTTTCTATTATCAAGCCAGATGCTGTTGCAAAAAACCACATCGGTGCTATCTACAATCGTTTTGAAACTGCTGGTCTTAAGATCGTTGCAGCTAAAATGTTACACCTGACCAAAGAACAAGCTGAAGGTTTCTATGCTGAGCATAGCGAGCGCGGTTTCTTCGGTGCTCTGGTTGCATTTATGACTTCTGGTCCAATCATGGTCCAAGTATTAGAAGGCGAAAACGCTGTTTTAGCTCACCGTGAAATTTTAGGTGCAACTAATCCTGCTCAAGCAGCTCCTGGTACTATCCGTGCTGATTTCGCAGAAAGCATTGACGAAAACGCGGCTCACGGTTCAGATGCTGTTGAATCTGCTGCTCGTGAAATTGCTTACTTCTTCAGCGCTGAAGAATTGTGTCCACGCACTCGTTAATTCGATGCTAAGACTGAAAAAGGAGCCTAGGCTCCTTTTTTATTGGCTGCAATTTAGCGAATATAGATTTCCGTGTTGCAATGACGCTAATGCCTCTATACAAATCACACGTCAATTCAAAGTATTAAAATTAATAAGAGTTCGTTTTTGTTGGTCTTTTTAAATTTTGCACATTTTTTTAATTTTCTTGCTTGAAATTTTCTCTCCCGTCCTTATATCTATTTCAGGATAGCTCGATGAGGATCCTAGTGTGAATTCTGTGCCGTAAGGGCAGAAGATTTAACTCGGCAGACTCTACAAGCGTTTTCATCGTGAAAACCGTCCGCCAATTCTCCATATTGCTTAAGACAAGGATATGAATATGCGTAATTATGATCTAGCTCCCCTGTACCGTAGTGCCATTGGTTTTGACCGTTTAGCTCAGCTGGCAGAACATGCCGCCGCTAATAATGGCAATACTGGCTATCCCCCATATAACATTGAATTATTAGGCGAAAATCGCTATCGCATTACTATGGCCGTGGCCGGATTCTCAATGAATGAACTTGAGATCAGCAGTGAAGGTGAGAAATTACTGGTGAAAGGCAACAAAGCTGAAAGCCAAACCGAGCGTAAATACTTGTACCAAGGCATAGCGGAACGCGGTTTTGAGCGCACTTTCCAACTGGCAGACTATGTCACTGTGCTCGGCGCAAGTTTAGAAAATGGCTTACTCAATATTGATTTAGTGCGTGAAATCCCTGAAGCATTGAAACCACGCAAAATTGAGATCACTTCATCGCGCTTGCTAGACAGCCAGTCATAATTGACACTGTGGTAACCACCTAAAAACAAGGGGAGCATAATGCTCCCCTTGTTTTTGTGTTCACGCAAAAAATGTCCGCGAGATTTCCGTGAGAAAGTTACGCTTTCATGGCCTTTTCTCCGCGAGCCAAACCCACCACACCGGAGCGAGAGACTTCGACCAATTTAGTCACTTCACCTAGCGCATGAATAAACGCATCGAGTTTCTCTGATGTGCCGACCATTTGGATGGTATATAAATTGGCGGTGACATCGACAATCTGGCCGCGGAAAATGTCCGCCATCCGTTTAACTTCTTCCCTAAACTCGCCTTGGGCGCGGACCTTGATAAGGGCTAATTCGCGTTCAATATAAGCTGACTCGGTAATATTCGAAACTTTTAACACATCGATGAGTTTATGTAGCTGCTTCTCTATTTGCTCTAACACCATTTCATCGGCAACGACTGTGATGTTAAGCCGCGACAGTGTGATATCGTCCGTTGGCGCCACCGTTAAACTTTCAATGTTATAGCCGCGCTGTGAAAACAAACCGACCACACGAGAAAGGGCGCCGGATTGGTTTTCTAATAATACAGATATAATTCGACGCATTAGCATTTCTCCGTCTTGGTCAGCCACATTTCATTCATCGCACCACCACGGATCAACATTGGGTACACGTGCTCAGTTTCATCCACCATGATGTCGATAAAGACCAGTCTGTCTTTCATCGCCAGCGCTTCTGCCATTTTTGACTCAAGTTCGGCGGGATCGCTGATCGTCATACCTACATGGCCATAGGCCTCGGCAATTTTGGCAAAATTAGGTACTGAATCCATATAGGAATGTGAGTGACGGCCAGAGTAAATCATGTCCTGCCATTGTTTAACCATACCAAGGAAACGATTGTTTAAGTTGATAATTTTAACCGGCGTATCATATTGCAGCGCGGTCGAAAGCTCTTGAATGTTCATCTGAATTGAACCATCACCCGTGACACAGACAACCGTGGCATCAGGCATCGCCATTTTAACCCCCATCGCGGCGGGTAGGCCAAATCCCATGGTGCCTAGACCACCTGAGTTGATCCAGCGGCGCGGCTTATCGAACGGATAGTACAAGGCGGCAAACATCTGATGCTGGCCAACATCAGAGGCGACATAGGCATCGCCATTGGTTAGCTTATACAAGGTTTCAATCACTTGCTGTGGTTTGATGCGACCACTGTTTTTGTCATAGGCCAGACAATCGCGGCCGCGCCATTGCTCAATATCATTCCACCAAGTGGCGATGGCATCGTTGTCATTGTGCTCGTTCGATTCATCTAATAGTGTCAACATGCTGTCTAAAATACTGTCTGCCGACCCTACGATGGGAATGTCGACGTGGATAGTTTTTGAAATAGACGAGGGATCAATATCTATGTGTAAAATGGTTGCATTCGGGCAATATTTTTCCACATTATTAGTGGTTCTATCGTCGAAGCGCACACCAATACCGAAGATCAAATCGCAGTTATGCATAGTCATGTTGGCTTCGTAGCGACCGTGCATCCCTAGCATGCCTAGGCTGTTTTTGTGGGTACTTGGAAAAGCCCCGAGTCCCATAAGTGTGCTGACGACGGGAATATTTAATCTCTCAGCTAATTGTAAAATTTGCTTATCACAACCCGAGATAATGGCGCCGCCACCGACATAGAGCACAGGCTTTTTAGCCGCTAATAGTGCCTGTAGTCCACGACGGATCTGTCCTTTATGCCCCGAGGTTGTCGGGTTGTATGAGCGCATTTTCACGCTTTCGGGATAAATATATTCGTGCAGTAGCGCTGGGTTTAAGCAATCTTTTGGCAGGTCGACGACCACAGGCCCAGGACGGCCGGTAGAGGCAATATAAAAGGCTTTTTTTATCGTTTCAGGGATTTGAGTGGGATCTTTTACTAAAAAGCTGTGTTTGACCACTGGACGAGAGATGCCGATCATATCGCATTCTTGGAAGGCGTCATTACCGATAAGGTTGCTCGGTACTTGACCCGATAATACCACGAGGGGAATAGAGTCCATGTAGGCGGTGGCAATACCGGTAATCGCGTTGGTGGCACCGGGTCCTGAGGTGACTAATACCACACCCACTTTACCCGTGGCACGGGCGTAGCCATCGGCCATGTGTACGGCAGCTTGTTCGTGGCGAACGAGTATGTGTTCAATACCTGGGATAACGTGCAGGGCATCGTAGATATCTAAAACTGAACCGCCAGGATAGCCAAAAATGTGTTTTACGCCTTCATCAATCAAAGAACGCACTATCATGCTGGCGCCGGATAACATCTCCATGTGGAACTCCTATTGCATAGTACCGTTACGGTAAACAGTATTTTGTTACAGCGACGGTAATCGCTCTAAAAATTAAGCCTGAAGGGTAATTCAGACTCCGAAATGCTGAACTGACTTCGTAGAAGACAAGTGATTCATCCTTAGGATGCAGCAACTGTTGCAATGAACAGAATTTCATCATATTCAAAAAAAACAACATTTCAAGCCTTTTATGTAAAAAATAACCAACTTGAAACAATTTCACGTTTGAATGGCTGGATAACTTGCTGGAATCGCTAAGTAATCTAGGCTGATTTATGGGCTTATTTTATATTTTTCAGATTGTTAGATGCTTAAAAAGCAAAAACGGCACTAAAAGTGCCGTTTTGGTGTGGGACGTTAGATAAGCAGATACTTAACTGTTGCGATTAAATATTACTTATTTGCTACAAAAAGCCAATGCGCTGTTTTCACGCGATCAAACATGTGTTGCCGATGTGGCATTGGCATCCATGATTTCTTAAAAATAGATCCTTAAATCGTCGGCTGTATTTGATGCTTTGGACGATTAAATTGGCAAATACCGACTAACACAATAGAGCCTAACATGAGGGCAGAGAAGGGCACTGCTGTGCCATCATAGAACACCGCTAATAATGGCCCCGCTAACGCGCCACAGCCAAATCTTAAGGTGCCAATAACCGCCGTTGCCGTTCCGGTTTCTTGTTTGAACTTCATCAGCACTATCGCATCGGCGTTGACCGACATCACCCCTAGGCTGCCCATCAAAGGAATAAGCATGATCACGGTAAAATGATAGCTCATATCCAGTAGGTTGACGGTTAATAAACCAGCTCCCGCAATAGCGCCAAAAAAGGTCGATACGTGCAACATACGCAGCGAACCATAGCGGCCGACAATGCGAGTATTAATGATATTGGCCAACATCAAGGCGCCAACGTTGGTGCTAAACAAGATGGCAAAATAGGATTTATCTAAGGCAAAGACTTCCATATAAACGAAGGGGGATGCGGTGAGATAACAGAAAAACGCAAAAGACGTTAACACGCCGCTGGCAATGTTTAACTTAACGCCAGATCGGGAAAATACGGTCGCATAGGCACCAAGAAACGATTTTTGGCTGCGGGTATCCATATCTTTATCGCTGGGCATTTTTAGCGCAAACAGCACGAGTAATAACAGGGTTGCGGCATAGGCAGATTGAATGAAGAAGATTAAATGCCAATCACCGAGTTCTAAGATAACGCTGCCAATGCTAGGTGCCAGTAATGGCGCTAACATCATGATTAAACTCACGTAAGACATACCTTTGGCGGTATTGTCGCCATAGACTTCTTTGATGTATCCCGGCACCACCACAGTCGCTGCTGCGCCGATAAAGGCCTGCAAAAAGCGTAGTCCAAGAAAGATTTCGACTTGACCAGCAAAACCAATCAATAAACTTGTTAGCATAAAGCCACTCAGCCCCATTATCACCATAGGGCGACGGCCAATGCGGTCAGCTAAGGGACCGAAACACAACATGCCCAGTGCATAACCTGCTAAGTAGATACTCAGGGACTGTTGCACTGTTGTGATATCGGTATGAAAACTAAGGGCCAATGTCGACATCGCAGGTAAGTACATGTCGATGGCCAATGGTGTGATCGCGACAATCGCCGCTAGCATGGGAATAAGCAGTGCTAAATTCGGTATACGTCTGCCGTTATGGGCAGAAGGTTGTGATTGTGGGTCCACTGTTACCTCGGGTGGCGAAAGAATTGAAAGCGTATTTCTCAGGGTTATGCGGCGTGGTTTAAATTGTACTAGGACAATTCACTCTAATCCGTCCATTTTTAGCCAGCATCTTGCGCTAATTGGCGATGTTTGGGGAAAAGTGAATTGTGCTTCGATCAATTTTCACGGTAAGGCATTAAGCAATAGCATAGTAAAGCGCTAGGACAAATAAACCAATCTTTGCGATGATTTCTTTACCGTATTTTACCGATTAAATTGTAACTAAGTAGCAAGTCTCGATAATCGAGGCATAACCTTGGCGGCTCGAGCCGTTATCCTCCAATATGCTTCATTCAAAAGTGTTAGTTGTCATCTGAGTGTCACTGCTTTGTCATCTAGGTGTCTTTTATGCTGACTAATTTAGTGGGCTTTAGCTTCACCTTACTAAAAATAAAATATTCAGGAATGACACGATGAAAACACAACGACTCCCGCTTGCAGCCGCCATTATGGCGAGCTTATTACTCGGTGCTTGCAGCGGTGATGATGGCGCAGCAGGTGATAAAGGCGACAACGGCTTAAATTCACTGGTTAAAGTGACCGCATTAACTATCGGTGATGCAAATTGTCCCGCCGGTGGTCAGCGTATCGATACCGGATTAGATGCCAACCATAATGGACAATTGGATAACAGTGAAATTGCAGTCGCGCAAACCCAATATGTTTGCCAGCCACAAACTGCAAGCTTAAAAGCAGAGTTAATTGGTCGTCATCAGACTGGCGTTTATGGCTTAAGTGCCGCCGAAATCGTTGAATATCACAGTGCATCTAACCGTATTTTTGTGGTCAATGCGATTAGCGGCAAAGTCGATATTATCGATGGCAGTTTATTAGCGACCTCATCAAACGCCACAGATCCTTTAGCATTGAATAATCTCGAAAAATTAGCAGAACTCGATGTTGCTAAGGATGTGGGTCAAGCCTTTATGGGTAGCGTGAACAGCGTGAGTATTTCAGGCAACTTGTTAGCGGCTGCCATTGAGCGTGGTGACGCTGCAGGCAATAAAACCCAAGCCAATGGTTTTGTGGCTTTTTATCAGCTTAATGGCACAGATGCTCCGCAGTTTATCAGCGCCGTTGAAGTCGGTGCTTTACCCGATAATGTAGTGTTCACCCACGACGGTAAAACCTTACTCGTGGCCAATGAAGGCGAACCTAATCCTGCTTATACCTTAGATCCTGAAGGCAGTGTTGCGTTGATTGCGATTACTGACGGTAGGCCCGCAGCTACTGCGACCATCATAAATTTTAGTGCGTTTAATCAGGGCGGTGCGCGTGCAAGTGAAATCACCGCTGACATTAAAATTAATGGTCCAATGGCGAGTGTGGCGCAGGATTTAGAACCTGAATATATCGCCATTAGCCAAGATAACCGCCGTGCATTTGTCAGTTTGCAAGAGAACAATGCCATTGCCGTGATTGATATCGCCAATGCTAAAGTGGCCAAGATTTTACCGCTAGGCCTCAAGGATTACGGGCTTGAGGTGAATAAAATTGATGCGAGTGATAAAGATAATCTCGTGAACCTGCAAAGCTACACAGGGGTGTACGGTCTGTATCAACCCGATACCCTTGCTAGCTACCGTTGGAATAACACTGACTTTATTGTAACTGCGAATGAAGGAGATTCCCGTGACTATGCGGCTTTTTCGGAAGAAACCCGCGCAGGGGATTTAGTGCTCGACCCGAATCACCCACAATTTGCCGCCGCAAAAGATAAAACCCAATTAGCGCGTCTTAAGGTAACGAAGAGCATGGGGGACGATGATAAGGATGGCGACTACGACAAAGTCGTGAGCTTTGGTGCTCGTTCCTTCTCGATTTGGAATGCTGATGGCCAGCAAGTGTTTGACAGTGGCAGTGATTTTGAACGTATTACCGCCGCACTACTGGGGGATAAGTTCAACAATAACAACGAAGAAAATAAAGGTGATAGTCGCAGTGATGACAAGGGGCCAGAGCCAGAAGCTTTAGCCCTAGGCCAAATTGGTCAACGACTATATGCCTTTGTTGGTTTAGAACGTACCTCTGGCTTTATGATCTATGACGTGACTAATCCTTTTGATGTGCATTTTGTCGACTATGTTGTGAACCGTGATTTTGAAGCTGACTTCGTTGTCGATACCGCTACAGGTGCAGTCAAAGGTGATGCAACATTGGCGGGTGATTTGGGACCAGAAGGGATGAAATTTGTCAGTGCCGATAAAAGCCCTAACGGTAATCCTTTGTTAATCATAGGCAATGAAGTCAGTGGCACCACAAGTGTTTACCAACTTAAAATTAAATAGTGGTGCACTAGTAAGTTATAGCTAATGGCTCACCGATAGTTCATCAAGCTTGTCAGTAACACCAGCGCCAGTAGCATGTATGCTACTGGCGCTTTTTTATTCACTCTTCTACAAAATTCGCCATTTTGTGTGAATTAACTTCATCTGAAATGGCGCATAAAAATTGGCTGAGCTTAATGGTCTTTAAGCGCTTTTACACCACTGAATAAGCATTTTGCACTAAGGAACGTATGGTCGATTCTATGCATTCAACCGCGAGATTGAATTGAGTGTCGTTTTCGGCGCCACCAAGGCTCAAGCGGATAAAATTATCATGGCAATTAAAGTCATCACCATTACGGACTAATATGCCTTTTGCGGCCAGTGCGGTAACGAGGTGATGGGCTTTGATATCTTCTGGCAGTTGTATCCAACCGTTTAACCCTCGCCAAGTTTGGGTTAATCCCAGTCGTTCGCCCATGGCGATACAGTGACGTTGGCGTTGACGTACGAGCGTATCTCGTTCTGCAGTGATATGACCTTTCTTTATCAACTGACAGGCTATTTCAATATTCAGCGGCGACACCATCCAGCATTGGCTATGGATAGCGAGTCGCACTTGGGCGATAAGGGGGTCAGGAACCAGAATAAAACCTTGCCTTAAGCCGCCAGAAAACAATTTTGACAGGCTGGAAATATAAATCACCCGTGGTATCGCCAGCTGTTTTGCTAATTGCCACAGGGGCGAATGCCATTCTTCAGGTAAACAATAATTCACGTCATCTTCAATGATATAGAATTGATATTGCTCTGATAATTCAAGGATTTTCTGCCGCTGTGATTCACTGTACTGAATGCAAGTGGGGTTTTGATTATTCAGTGTGAGATAGACTAATTTAGGGTTGTGGATCTGTAATAGGGCTTCAAAGCGCGGCAGATCTAATCCTTCGTGGGTAAGGGGCACTCCAACGCTAGTGACACCAAGCTGTTTAGCACAAATTCTCACGCCTGGATAACTGTATTGCTCGTGTAACAGTACATCGCCTGTTGATAAAAATGCGCTCAAACAGGCAAAAATGGCTTGCTGGCCGCCATGGGTAAAGACCAGTTGCTCGGGCGTTTGCTGTATGCCGCGTTGGTTTAACCATTGGTGGAACACTTGTTGGTGTTGATCTAATGGACTGGCGCGATAACCGAGTAACTGACTCAATTTAGTGGGGTCTTTCGCTAATTGGCTGAGGCAATCGCTTAGGGTGCTGATTTGATCTGTGAGTGGCTGCTGACAGGTCGCCATATTCAATTGTACGTTACCCATTTCAGGTACAGGGGAGGCATTGACATAGGTCCCATCTCCCACACGCGCTTCGACGTAACCCCTTTGTTCCGCCAATGCATAGGCGCGGGTCACAGTGCCAATAGTGATGCCTAAGGCATCGGCTAAACGGCGCTGTGGTGGCAGTTTACTACCTTGGGTTAACACCTTCTGCAAAATGCCTTGTTCTATGGCACTGACTAAGCGCTGATATTTCGGGCCTGAAAAAGTCGTTAGGTCTGGCGTCCAGATTGTACCCATGACAATAAATCCATTGATCTCTAATATTCTCCGTATATTATTTATTGCATCTTTTTATGTCAACAAATGTATGCATACAATTTAAGGCGAATATGAATACTGCACTGCTTTATGATCCACAATTATGGACTTTAATGGCCTCGACCGCGCTATTTTGCGCGACTATGACAATGACTCCTGGACCGAACAATATTCTCTTAGCTAGCTCTGGAGCGCATTTTGGTGTGCAGCGTACCGTGCCACATATTGCAGGGATCCGCTTGGGTTCGACCTCTTTACATCTTGCGGTATTATTCGGCCTCGGTACCTTGTTTGAAGCATTACCGGTATTGCACCAAGTATTGAAATATTTCGCTTTAGCATATTTGCTGTATCTCGCGTACAAATTAGTGACGTCGCCAGTGCAGAGCACGCATATGGATGATGGACGAAAACCTATGACGCTCATTGAAGCTGCATTATTTCAATGGATTAACCCTAAATCTTGGATGTCGACGATTACCCTGTGTAGCGCTTTTACATTAAGTGGCGATGGCTTTTGGTTGAGTGCGTTTCTTGGCGTATTAATGTTCAACATAGTGGGATTTCCTGCATCATTTACTTGGGTATTTGTCGGTGCCGCGATCAGTAAGAAACTCAATACCGATAGACGTAAGCGCCATTTTAATTGGTTTATGGGCAGCTTGCTCTTAGTGTCATTACCTATGATATTACGCTAGCTTGGCTTGAATTAAGTGTCTAACCCTATAAATATTCTGAGGAAGACACTCGCGTAATGATTGGCTTTATGCCATAACCAACATACTATTGATGGCTTTTTAGGTAATGACCTTTTAGCTGAACATTTTCAGTCTCAGTTATACTTGTTGCTTATCTTGATAGTGTGTATATGGAGGTTGCCGAGTGAAGTTCCCTAGTTTGATTTCGTTTATGCCGGGATTGGCGCAATTATTACAATATGAAAAGCAATGGCTTAGGGATGATGTGCGCGCAGGCTTATCCGTTGCTGCTGTGGCATTACCCGTCGCGATTGCTTATGCCCAGCTCACAGGTGTGAATGCTGCCGTGGGTTTGTATTCCTGCGTATTGCCAATGTTGGTATACGCACTATTTGGCACCTCAAAACAATTAATCGTGGGTCCAGATGCGGCGACTTGTGCCGTTATCGCCGCGGTTGTCACGCCCCTAGCTGCAGGGGATAGCATGAAGCACTGGCAGTTAGTGATGACCATGACGGCCATGACAGGCTTTTGGTGCTTGATTGCGAGTCGTTTTAGGCTGGGGGTGCTCGCCGATTTTCTATCAAAGCCGATTTTGATGGGGCTGCTTAATGGCGTTGCAATTACCATTATCGTGGGACAGTTTTCAAAAATCTTCGGTTTTACCTTCGATGAGCGCTATTTAATTGAGCGCCTCAGCGGTGCGCCTTCCTACTTATCCAAAACCCATTGGCCGACATTGACTATGGGGATTGTGACGCTAGCGACTTATGCCTTAGTGAAACGGTTTCGTCCCCAATGGCCTGCTTCTATGTGCGCAATGGCGATGGCGGCTTTCCTTGTTTGGGTGTTTAACCTGACGAGCTTTGATATTAGCGTCGTCGGAGAAGTGACCTCAGGATTACCTTCATTTCAAGCGCCTGTATTTGATTTAGGTATCGCCCGTGAGCTTGTGGTACCAGCGCTTAACTTAGCCATGGTGAGCTTTGTGAGCATGATGTTGACGGCTCGAAGCTTTGCGGCAAAAAACGGTTACGATATAGATGCCGATAAAGAGTTCAGGGCGTTAGGTATAGCCAATATAGCGTCTGCCATATCTCAAGGTTTTGCGGTGAGCGGCGCGGATTCCCGCACTGCGGTTAATGATGCCAATGGTGGTAAGAGCCAGTTAGTGTCTATCATTGCGGCGGTATTGATTGGTGTTGTGGCGCTATTTTTCACTGCGCCTTTGAAGTTTATCCCCAGTGCCGCCTTAGGTGTGGTGCTGGTAATTGCCTCTATCTCGCTTATCGATTTAAAGTCACTGTGGAATCTGCGAGTGCGGGATAGGTCTGCTTTTCTACTTGCCTGTATCACCTTGTTCTCTGTGTTGTTTATTGGGGTTATCCCTGGGATAACCTTGGCTGTATTACTGGGTTTATTCCAGTTCCTTGCTACTGTGATGCGGCCTACGGATCAAGTGCTTGGTTTAGATCATAAGGGCGTTATCCGCAGTGTCGATGAATCGGGTAAAGCTAAATCGGTTCCAGGAGTATTTATATATCGCTTTAATTCACCGTTAACTTACTTTAATGCGACGTATTTTAAGCGCCGTTTACTGGAAAAGTTTATTCGGGAATCTGAGCCTGTTGATTGCATCATTATTGATGCAGTGCCTTGTTTTACCCATTTGGATTTAAGCGTGATGGCCATGTTGGCTGATTTACACCAACTGCTTAAAAAACGTGGCGTTCGTTTAGTGCTTGCGGGACGTAAACGGCAGATGCTGAGTTGGTTTGAGCAAGCGGGCATGCAGACAGGGGAAGGTGGTATTTTGATCCGGCCAGATTTGTATCTCGCCCTTAAAATGAATCAAAGCTATAAACAAGCCTTGGCTGAAGGGCAAGCGCCTGTGATCCAAAAAGTTCCTGATGACTCGGTATTGTTGCACAGTCATTTGTAGTTAACTGTCATGCCTTGTTTGATTAAACTGGGTCGTAAAAATAGCGCAGCTTAAGGTTGCGCTATTTTTTTCTTAATTTGATAAGTAAATCAATTGGATGACTAGCTTTTTGAAGGTATTCAGTTTTACCGTTTAGTCTTTGAGAATTCTATCTAGGGGAATAAAACCGTGAAAACCATAATAACCCATAGGGCCGAGTATCAGACTCAGTAGGCACCATAAGCACTTTTTGTTGGTGCTGAGATCCACTTTACTCTTGAAAGCCCGAAGGGCAAATAGACAATGCAATAGCACCAGGCCCCCAAGCATAATAACGATATTAATATCCATATTTTCCAACTGTCTTATCCTTGTGTTCTATCATTCACGTCCTTGAGTCTTTAGGCGTGGTTACTTTTCTTGAGAAGATTGTCTAGCTTCGATTAGCTAAATTAGTTACCTAGTGGTAAATACCTTACTCGAATATTTTACCGATGGCTATAACATAAAATAAAAATAATCTTTAAATCTTATTGGCTTACACGTCTCCTAACAAACAAATTGGAGAATGGCTAGCGTCCCAGATCACATATTTTTCCATCGCACGAATAAATATTTCACTCGAAATAAGTCGATTTAGCCAAACGGCGACTCGCGGAAAATCATCACTAAGTGCACATTTAAGATCCACTGCGGCAAACTGGCGTACAAAAGGTACGATTGCGTAGTCGGCAAGGCGAGGTGTATCGGCGACTAAAAAGGGGTGTTGCCCTAAGCATGTTTCAAGTTGCAGGAGGAAATGACTCGCCTGCTGATAATAATAAGCTTGCGTTTGCTCAGGGTAACGGTCGGCATATTTATAGCGGTCAAGCCATGGTTTAAATTGCTGATCATTTTGCGCGATAAGTTGTGCCATTTTATCTTCAATAGCAGGATTTTGCTGACACAATAGATCTAAGGGATCTGCTTGCGTGAGTGCCCAGCGCATGATCTCAAGACTTTCGGCAATCACCTCGCCGTTTGCTAGCACTAATACCGGCACAGTACCCTTAGGTGAGGCAGCTAGCATTTGTGGTGGTTTGGCTTTAAGGGTGATTTCACGGACTTCAACATTGCATTGGGCTAACAAGAGTCCCAAACGTGCTCGCATAGCATAGGGGCAACGGCGGAAGGTGTATAAGACGGCTAGAGTCATTCGGATTTCCTCTACTGTGCGGCGCCATGCGTGGAAGTTGATGCGACTAAAGCTGACGTCAGCATGTTTATGCATGTTTATGCATGCTTATTGACGACGCGAGTATGCCAATGCAAATGTTGTGTGCCAATCATGCAATATTCAAAGGGCGCAGATGGTAACGCTTTCATACTGGGATTTCTGCTTAATTTGCCATCATAGAATGATTTTTCTCACCACTGTGCGTAAAGAATTAAAGACCCTGTATTTTATCTGTGTTTATCTTGCTGTGACTCAGGTAGAATTCCGCGCTATTTTTGGGATCTGCAGCAAGGCTGCAGATGATTGATTTGTTTATGCACTGGAAATTAAGTTCCAGCCAGCAAAGAGGGTGTTATGGCTAAAGTTGTCGTATGTGCGTTATATAAATTCGTGTCGTTACCGCATTTTGAATCTATCCGAGCGCCATTGCTTGCTATGATGGAACAGGCCGAGATCAAAGGCACTCTGCTCCTCGCAAGTGAAGGGATCAATGGCACAGTTGCTGGCACTCAAGAAGCTATTGAAGCGTTATTAGTGTGGCTCAACAGCCAAAATGGCCTAGACAATATCGTTCACAAGCTGTCATTTGACGATGAGATGCCGTTCTACCGCACTAAAGTCAAACTGAAAAACGAAATCGTCACTATGGGCGTTGAAGGTATTGACCCACTTAAAGTGGTTGGCACCTATGTGAAGCCTAAAGATTGGAATGCGCTGATTTCTGATCCGGACGTGATTTTAGTCGACACCCGTAACGACTATGAAGTGCAAATCGGCACTTTCAAAAATGCTATTAATCCTGTGACTGAAACTTTCAGAGAATTCCCTGAGTATGTGAAGCAAAATCTTGATCCTGCTAAACATAAGAAGGTCGCCATGTTCTGTACTGGCGGTATTCGCTGTGAGAAATCAACTGCTTATTTAAAAGAGCAAGGCTTTGACGAGGTCTATCATCTCGAAGGCGGTATTCTTAAATACCTTGAAGAAGTCAAAGCGGAAGAAAGCCTGTGGGAAGGCGAGTGCTTTGTATTTGATAACCGCGTTGCGGTAAATCATGACTTGAAGAAAGGCCAATACGATCAATGTAATGCTTGCCGTATGCCAATCACCGAAGCTGAAAAACAGAGCCCTGCCTATGTGCAAGGTGTCAGTTGCCCACATTGTATCGATAAAATTTCTGACGAGCAGCGTAAACGTTTCGTTGAGCGTGAGCGTCAAGTGAATCTGGCAAAAGCCCGTAACGAAGCGCATATCGGCAGCGATGTGAATCAAGTGATTGAAGCGCGCCGCGAGAAAAAAGAAGCGCAGCGTCGACTCGCCGCCGAGAAAAATAACGCGAAAAAATCGCAAGCGCTTTAACTTTATATGCCATTAGATGGGTCGTGAGTGAGTTCGTACTGAGCTCGTTTCTCACTCGGGCAGTTTTCACATGGCTCTTACAGTGAATATGGCTTGCACTCTGGCCCGACTGGTTCGGGCCATTTTTTTATGCCGATTTTAGTTTTAGTGTAAATGTGCTTTAAACCATTATTTATCATAGCGCTATGCCGAAAACCTTAAATTTATGATAACTTTCAGTCGCTAGCATTTCAAAAAAGTCGAGTGCTATATACGAAGGGAGCGATTCAGTGCAAGGTAGGCAAAGCGCATGAGCATTTGGAAAGAGCTATACGATATTTTTGATAAGGAACGCAGTCGCTGGCAGCAATCAAGCGCCAGTAAGCAGGCGATTGCCTTTGAGTTAAAAGCCAATTTGGGTTTTCTGGCCGATGCGTTAAGCAGCGGTTTGTCGCAAAGTGCGATCGCCAGTGGTTTAGAATGCAGTATTTTTGAGGCAAAACTGAAAGAGGGTGCTGCACTCTCTGCGTTAAATCGCCGTAAAGTGACCGTGAAGTTTATTGGCGAATTTGCCGAGTTTGCTAAGTATGTCGGTAAAGAGAACGACGCTTTAGTCGAGAATGCTTACGCTAGAATCAAATCACTGCAGAAGTTAGTCGCGGCAGAGCCCGATAAAAATTATGATCTTAAGATTAAATCCCTGTTTCGCTTTTTAGTCTTTTTAGTGGCGCACCTTGAGGAGCAGCCATTGAGTCGCACATCAGCGAAAAAAGCCTAAGGCTGATGAGTGGCATTGGCTAGCTTGTTATTTGAGAGACAAAAAAGGCGCCTGTGGCGCCTTTTCTATGTTTGCGAACGTCATTGCTCAGTGTTTATAGCACAGTCTTTAAAAGGCGTGTTCAAGAGCCATCTTTAGACCACGCTTTAAAAGCCGCCATTGGTTTTAGTGCTTAGGTGGCTCAATCAGCTTTATTGGCTTCTGACTCTGTAGAACTTGGCTTATTTGAAGCCGTTTCTGCGTCATTCTCAGCTGTCGAAGGCTTGATCTGCTTATCTTTACTATGTTGGCCGAACTGTGGCAATTTGAACTTAGCACTGTATTTCAACGCGGCAAGATTGCTGGCGATGACACCGACGATCAAAATAATAATGATCCAGACTTCTAAGGTCGACATACTCAGCTCCTGTTTCGAATTGACTTGCGCACACCTAACGGGCGATTAATCAACCGCTAAGCGTTGCTCACATTTACGAATGTCTTCTGGCGTATCAACTTCAATAGAATCAAAGGCGCTAATGGCGATTTTGATCTTATGGCCGTACTCTAATGCACGTAATTGCTCGAGTTTTTCCAGATCTTCTAGACGACCTAATGGTAGGGCGGCGAAGGCCTGTACGAATTTGCGTGTATAAGCATACACACCTAAGTGCTTATAAACGGGGTAATCTTGAGTATCGCGGCCAAAAGGAATACGCGAACGAGAGAAATACAAGGCGTAGTTGTTGTTATCGAATACCATCTTCACATGCATAGGATCGTCAAGCTCGGCTTTATTGACGATTTCAAAACCTAAGGTGGCCATTTCAAACTCACCAGGGTTACGCTCGAAGAGGCTGATGACTTGCTCGATAGAGGTTGGGTCAATAAGAGGTTGATCGCCCTGTAGGTTGATCACTAAGTCGTCATCTTTCAGTCCCAGCTGGTTTATTGCATCATTGATACGATCTGTACCCGAGGCAGCATCTGGGCTGGTCATGACCACTTTGCCGCCAAAACCTTCAACGGCCGCTTTAATGCGATCATCATCGGTAGCGACGTAAATATTGGTGAGGCCTTTGGCTAACGACGCGCGTTCATACACGTGTTGGATCATTGGCTTGCCGTTAATCGGGGCTAAGGGTTTGCCCGGGAAGCGGCTTGAACCGTAACGAGCCGGGATTAACAGAGTCACATTCATCAAATTATCCTACTTTTATCAAAGATATACAGTGTAGATATACAATGCATATAGACAAAAGGGTTCACAATTGAGCCCTTTTAACATGTGTTAGAGCTTAGATACGACGGAACAGGGCAGTCAACATTTCATCTGTGACTTTCTCTTCCCAAGCCGCGCCGTAAACGTTAGCCCATAGTGGACCCATGCTCTTAGTCACGGCAACCATTTTCGCTATGGTTTCGTCTGGCAGATCTTTACAGATGTTCTTCGGCAGCGTGATGTTATGTTTCTTCATCATCAGACGGAACTCTTCAACACCTTCTGGATAGAATTCTTCTAACACGTCAAAGGCGATACAGTTGCCGATACCATGGTGGTAACCCAGGATGTAAGACAGACCGTAAGATACCGCATGACAGGCACCCACTTGGCTATACGCTATGCTCATGCCGCCCATGAAAGACGCCATCATTAGCTTGTCGTCTTTTTCTACGTGGTCGTCTAAGTACACTTGGCGACATAAATCCATTGCTTTTTCAGCGTAGGATTTAGAGAACTCGTTTAAGAAGGTACCTTGTAAAGATTCAACACAGTGGATATAGCAATCCATACCTGTGTAGAACCATTGGTCCGTTTCCACGCCTTCGATTAACTCAGAATCCATGATGATTTGATCGAATACTGTGTAATCTGAGTTCAGGCCTAGCTTACGTACTGGACCACATAATACTGCGGTGCGTGACGCTTCTGCACCCGTACCTGAAATCGTTGGGATACCAATGTGGTGTACCGCTGGGTTCTTGATTAAGTCCCAACCTTGATACATAGCAGAGCCACCTGGGTTTGTCAGCATCAGCGATACCGCTTTAGCCACGTCCATGGTTGAACCGCCACCTAAACCGACGACGCTCACTGGCAGTTTGCTATTGAAAGCTTGAACTTGTTCAGTCAGGGCATCGATTTGAATGGTACTTGGCTCTTCATCAACGTTAACCCAAATTACCATGTCTTGTGCTTTAGCTGGAATGCGGCCCTCAAGGGCTTTGCCTTGATGCACGTCATCGACTAAAAACACCACGAAGTCGTCGGCGGTTTTACGTTCAGTAGCTAACACTTCATCCAATTGGACGAATGAGCCACGGCCGAAGATCATTTTTTCAACTACTTTAAAATTCTTAAAACTCATTGCAACAAACTCCCGTAGAATTATTGGGCAAATGCTTTCTTGATGTTTTCGATACGCTCGGCGATCTGAGCATCGGTCCAAGACAACTTGATGAGCATAGAAATCGTGCGGCTCATAATGGCATCGGATTTAGGCACAGAAACTTGAGTATAGTCAGGTCTGTCGGAGATTAATGTGATTGGCAACGCAGCAGATGCCTTAAGCTCCTGAATGTGTTTCCAGTTTTTCAAATAATGCCAGTTGTTTACATACCAGTAGAAGCAGCCATCAACGCCGTTTTCAGCCAGTTTTTTGCTGATTTCTTGCGTGCGCGCTTCGGTTGGCAACATAAAGGTTAAGAAGCCAGCCGAGTCGCCTTCTGGATCTGGGATCTGGCGGAAGGTGACTTCTGGGATAGCGGCCATTGCATCTTTAATGGTCTTTTTGTTTTTACGTTGAATATCGATAATGGTATCGAGTTTACGTAACTGCGCTAATCCTAAGGCGGCATTCATTTCCGAAATACGGAAGTTCAAGCCAATGATAGGGTGTGACTCTGCACCGCGGTCTTTACCAATATGGTCATGGCCGTGATCTGAGAACATGTGCGCATTGTTGTAGATTTCTGTGTTGTTAGTGATCACAGCGCCACCTTCACCACAGGTGATGGTTTTGACTGAATCGAATGAGTAACAACCCACATCCCCGATAGTACCTAGGGCTTGGCCCTTGTAGCTACCACCGATGGCTTGGCAAGCATCTTCTAAAATCAGTAAGTTATGTTTTTTACAGACGGCTTTGATCTCGTCCATCTTCGCCATAGAACCGCACATGTGCACTAAGTTGATGGCTTTAGTGCGTGGGGTAATCGCGGCTTCGATACCTTCTGGAGATAAACACAATGTCTCATCGATTTCGGCAAAAATCGGAATAGCGCCTGCCATAAAAATTGCTTCAACTGAGGCTACAAAGGTAAAAGGTGGCACGATAACTTCATCGCCAGCACCAATGCCTGCAGCCATCATGGCCGTTTGCAGCGCAGCAGTACCGCTTGATAAAAGGTGAGCATGCTTCACGTTCATCTTCTCGCACAGTAGTTGCTCCATATCGCGCGTCTTCCAGCGATCATTACGCATATGGTCGAAGTTGTAACGGAAGGTAAAACCGTTTTCCATAACGTCAGCGACTTCCTGCTTCTCTTCAGGACCAAATAATTCAAAACCGGGCATGGAAGGTATCTCCTTAGAATTTGTGGCGCATAGGTCGCCTGCAATTAACTGGCGGATTATAACTGGCGTAATAGACCCTTGCGATGTTTTATTGCTGAAAATTGTCATGGAAAAAGAAAAACCTGCACAGGGGCAGGTTTTATCTGAGCATAGATGACACTCAGCTAAGGGTTGAAAGCCTATATTCAGGCTGTTAGCGTGGATTGGCTAAACCATGTTCACGGTCAACCGTGACATCTAAATCTGTCAGTAAACCGTTATCAATGCCGTAAATCCAGCCGTGTACCGCCACTTCTTGGCCGCGATCCCAAGCTTCTTGCACTATGGTTGAACTGGTCACATTAGCAACCTGCTCAATCACGTTTAGCTCGCACAGGCGATCAAAACGTTTGGCTTCGTCCATCTGTTGTAATTCTTCCTGATAAATACGATAGATATCACGTAAATGCCCGAGCCAGTTATCGATGAGTCCTAAGCGTTGCTGACCCATGGCCGCGCGCACACCACCACAGCCGTAGTGACCCACCACCATAATATGCTTCACCTTGAGCACATCGACGGCGTATTGCAGTACAGATAAGCAGTTAAGATCGGTATGGATCACCATGTTGGCGATATTACGGTGAACAAAGACTTCACCGGGCATAAGATCAATGATTTGGTTTGAGGGTACGCGACTATCTGAGCAGCCAATCCACAGGTATTCAGGATGTTGCTGTTTCGCTAATTGTTCAAAAAAATCAGGATTTTCTTGGCGTATACGTCCGGCCCAGCGGCGGTTATTGTCGAATAAAGGTTTGAGTAGTTTCATTTTAACCTATTGTTTTATTGACATATAAAATGTCTTCTCATGCTCTAATTCATGCAAGCAGCACATTTTTAGCAAGAGTATACCAGCAAATTTGGCTCTGCTGGTCTATCCAATTAAGGTTTGAATCAGGATATTGAAAAATCGAGATTATTTTTTCTTAACAGTACTGCAAATGGATAAGCCCTCTCTGAGGGGGCAAGCACCATTTGATAGTGTGTTTGTTTATATCGCGCTAATGCTGAGTGGAAACCTTGTCCGCCACAGATTAAGGCGGACAAGGATGATGCCGTATGGGTTAGAACTTACTGATCACTTTCACGCTGTCGTTTACTTCGCTGACGTCAACAAATCCGATCATATTGGGATTGGCGGCAATCAATGCGAGCATTTCAGCGCTGGAGTCGACGACTTTGGGCGGTTGACCTTGGCCTGAAAAGACCAGTTTTGACCAATAGGCTTTTAACTGACTCTCGGTTTTATTAAGGATCTGTTTAACAAAAGCATCACGTGCGGGCGTGCCTTCAGATTGATCGAGTGCGACGACAGTGCCACCACTGGGGAAAGACTTGAGTTTGCCTAAATAGATCCGTGAAATATCCGCAGCGCTAATTTCTGACGTATTAGAAGGGTGCACCACGACGGCAATTTCGGCTTGAACACAGGCACTGCCAAATAGAAGCGCACTGGCGACTAAGGTTTTTATCATCAACCGAGAACTTATTAATAGTTTCATGCTTAACTCCTTAAAAAACTAAGTCTATTGCCATACTCAGCAACTGTTCATCGGAGGACGGTTTGTCATTACTGTAGTTGGTGTACTCTAGTTTCAGTGCGGCAGAAGGATGGAAATCCCAGCGGGTACCTATGATGTAGTAGGCGCTGTCTTCCTGTTGTGCTTCAAGCGCCGCTTGTGTACCAAAAACAAGCGGTGCGAGTGCAGCTTGGTTTGCCGGTGGCAGACCATTGTAAACAGGTAACATAGCGTCATAGGCATCGTATTGGGGCTCACCTTTATCAATACCGTAGGTTAAGTGGAAGGTGAAATCGTGATAGCGGATCCCGCCGGAAACAAAGGCTGAATCTTGAATATTAAAGCTACTGGGATCGACATCAATTCGTGTGTATTCGGCCAAAATAAACCATTTTTCAGCATCATATTTAACGTTAGCGCCAATGAGTAACGCGCTGTCATTAATTGGTAAAAGATCATCAACCACTTGCTGAGTAAAGAGTCCGGTTTGAGAAATTGCATTGCCTAAGCCAAGCAGTGCGGGTAATTCGTAGGAGAAATCGGTAACTATGCCAATATTTAAACCGTACTCAAACCCATAGGTTACAAAGTTAAAGTTCATTATGTGGCCCTCGGCGGAGAAGGGCGCAGGAGGCGTTGATGAACCCGTAGGCGAGTAGTCAGAAACTGAAGTGGTAATGTATTTATAGGTCAAACCTACTTCGGTATCTCCCCATAAATCGGCATAAACTAAGCCTACACCTTCACCTGAATTAAATGGCAGTGAATAAACTCCGCGGGGCGGAGTGATCCAATGATAGGCATAGCCTACATCAATATAATCGGAGTATTTATAGAGATTAAAACGTTGGCGACCTGCCATAAGCATAAGTTTGTCGCTGATGTCATAGGAGATATAAGCCCATTCGAATTCAGCGCTATAATCGTTACTGCCTCTGGATAGCACTTGTGCAGTCGCTCTTAAGCCACTACCAAGATCGGCGGTAAATTGTAAGGCAACTTTGGAATCATTATTAAAATCGAGTTCTTTATCGTAACCATAATAGCTTTTATCGTCACTTAGACTCGAGCCCGCGACAATAGAGGCAAATCCATTTATTTGAACATCGGCATAAAGAGACGGTATATAAAGTGTGCTGAATACGCAGAGGGCAACTGTACTTTTTCTCATGGCAGAATACCTTGTTGAGGGAATACAGTATAAAGGTAGTTGATAATTAGTAGATTTCACCTTTGTGCAACATTTTTTAAGCCGCTTGGAACAAAAACAAGGTCTTTACTTGTTAATAGAGGTTTCACAGATGAGTTTAATGAAACGAGGCGTGCTCAATAACAGACTTTAATAAAGTAAAGCCTAATGTATTTATCCATAAAATAGGAATTAAGTATGGGTGAGCAATATTGATATAAGCATATCTTAGTAACATGTGCTAAGTAGAAATACTCATCTTCAAGATGCGAGTTTTCGCACCTTGAAGCGTAGATTTAGCGATTGATTAATAATGTTTAGCCAGAAAATCGGCTAAATGTTGGTTAATAAATTCCGCTTGTTCGAGAGTTGATATGTGTCCTGCCGCAGGAATATGCACAAGTTGGCTGCCGTCAATGGCATCACTCATCAGGTAACTTTCCAATACGCTGCGGGCCTTATCTTCCACGCCAGCCATGATGAGGCAGGGTAGCGTCAATTGCTCGGCGTATTCCATGGTATCGCGACGACCAAAAATCATTTGTCCAAGTTTAACTATCGTGGGGATTTGCTCCGCTGTGATACTGGTAAGGGACTGTTCAAAGCCCGTAACCAGTTCGGGAGTGTTATTCGCGGCATCATTGGCGAAGAATAAAGGTGAAATTGCACTGATCAGCGGCGCAGGGATCGCCTTAGCGGCGGTAATCATATCCAGCATGCCATCATATTTCGCACGGGTGACTTCGGGTTCGAAACCGATAAAACTGTTGAGCATAACGAGGGTTTTAACTCTTGTTGGTGCTTTCAGTACCAATTCTGCGCCCCACATAGCACCGACAGATTGTCCGACAACACTAAAGTGAGTTATCTCAAGAGCATCCATTAGCTCAAGCATTTGATCGGCAATATCGAGTAGCGTTTTGCAGTTATTGGGCAGTAAATCTGACTGACCATGGCCCCAAAGTTCAGGCACTATGCAGCGATACTGGGCGCTTAAGGTGGCAATTTGAGGCGCCCACATAGCGCTATCCCATAAATAACTGTGCCCAAACAACAATACAGGGCCTGAGCCGACATCAAGGTAACTTAATTTTCGATCGGCAATAACAAGCTGCTGACGGTGTGAAGAAAAATCCATAAAACCTACTTTATCAAATATATCATTGTGTTAAACCGCATTTTGGCGCCAATTTTGACGATATAGCGCTATGCTTAACCTGTGTTGACTGATCTTGGCGAGTATTTCGTGATTAGGGCTGAGCGATACGCAGCACGTATTCATCTATTAGATTGTCTAATCGGGCGAGTACTGCATCTTTTAGCAACATATCACTGTTTTCTAACAGGATTGCCAGTTCGGCACGATCGAATTGTGGCAACAATAACTGTGCTACAGGGAAATAGCTGATGTGCCAAGGCTCAGGACTTACCGCACTTTGTCCCTGCTGAAACGGGAAGTAAAAGCCAAAATCATGGGCATTTTCTACCAGCCAAGCATGTAATTTAGCGCAGGGACCACCCTGAACATATTCAGCTTCAACAAGGCGCAGGGCTTTAACATCAATTTGAGCCGCATCGAACACATCGAGATCGGTACCCCAATGGTGGCGTGAAGCGCCGGGCAACGCCGACCAGAGCAAAATCAAGTCAACTATGGCATCGTCACTTAAGCCCTGAATATTGACCGGTAACTCATTGGCATCCAATACCGCGCGTTTACCGCTAGCCTTGGCATTCCAAATTGCCAGTTGCCGTTCAAAGGGACGATGTGCCGAGCAAATCGCGAGTTTTATGCCCGCATCTTCAGCTTTTGCCGCCATAGACTTAAAGGCGATAGCTGTGTTCTCCTCTAACCCAAAGCTATGATAACCAAGGTGATACGGGCTTAAATAATCCACCAATTCAGGGGAGCTTAAGCCGTAAAGCTTTGCGGTTTCGGGACGGATCTTCAGATGTGCTAACACAGTAATTGTTCCAAAATGACTTCATAACACAGAGCTAACTGCTCAAGGTCATCCACTTTAACGCATTCATTCACTTTATGAATGGTGGCGTTGACAGGGCCAAGCTCTAACACTTTGGCGCCCGTTGGCGCGATAAAGCGACCGTCTGACGTGCCGCCTGTGGTTTGTGGATCGGTTTCATAACCTGTGACTTGGCGGATCGCGATACGGGTTGCATCTAATAACGGGCCATCACCGGTTAAAAATGGTAGGCCATTGAAAATCCAGCTGATATCGTAATCTAGCTCATAGGCTTTCAGTAGAGTTTCAACTCGCTCAATCAAGATTTCGGCGGTCACTTCGGTGGAGTAACGGAAGTTAAACATCACTTCCAGTGCGCCAGGGATCACATTTGATGCACCTGTGCCGCCATTAATATTGGCGATTTGGAAGCTGGTGGGCGGAAAGAACTCATTGCCATTATCCCAGTGCATTTGACTTAGCTCGGCTAAGAAAGGCGCGGCTTTGTGGATTGGATTATCGGCAAGGTGTGGATAGGCCACGTGACCTTGAATGCCTTTCACGGTTAAGTTGCCGGTTAAACTGCCGCGGCGACCATTTTTGACCACATCGCCCAGCTTTAGGGTTGATGAGGGTTCGCCGACTAATGCCCAAGTGATCTTCTCGTTGCGCGCTTCTAAGGTATCAATGACTCGCGTCGTGCCGTTGATGAATGGACCTTCTTCATCGCTGGTGATCAAAAAGGCGATAGAGCCATGATGATCGGGATGTTTAGCCACAAACCGCTCGGTGGCAATGATCATAGCCGCCAGTGAGCCTTTCATGTCCGCTGCGCCTCGGCCATATAAGTAGCCATCAATGATGGTGGGCACAAAAGGCGGCGTGTGCCAGCGGCTCACATCGCCTGTCGGCACAACGTCTGTGTGACCCGCAAAACAAAAAACGGGGCCTTCATTACCACGGCGAGCCCACATATTGGTGGTGTCTTCAAATACCATAGGTTCGATATTAAAGCCGATGGCGCTGAGTCTTTCAGCCATTAAGGTTTGGCAGCCTTCATCAAGCGGTGTTACCGAAGGGCGGGCGATCAGCGCTTTTGTTAGTTCTGTAACGGGATAATTGTCTGCTGGCATCATACTGAGAATACTCTTTTATAGGCGGCTTCATCAAAGCCAATCAGCACTTGTTCACCGACGACCAAGACGGGGCGTTTGATCAGTGTCGGTTGCGCCAGCATAAGTTGAATGGCTTTGGCTTGATCGATATTGGTTTTATCTGCGTCACTGAGGGCACGAAAGCTTGTGCTGCGCTTATTGAATACGGTTTCCCAGCCTGAGGTTTTACACCAGAATTCGAGGTCTTCTTGACGTAGGCCGTCATCTCTAAAATCATGGAAATGAACTGGAAGTTGATGATTTTCAATCCATTTACGTGCTTTACGCACTGTATCGCAATTCTTAATACCGTAGAGGGTCAAAATGATGCTCCAGTGTGGATGGACGCTTGGCTTGCAAGCATTGATTTTGCTGGCATTGTGGCATTGTGCGTCGCATGTCACAAGTGGGATGTGTTGCCGATATCTGGTGATTAATAAAACGTTAATTTTCTAGAGATAATAATCGCTGGTGACTTGCTTTGGTTTAACTTTTTAACACTTGTTTAACTTAAGTGCCTTGTATATATTGTTTTTCCATTAAAATCAGTTTGATTTAAGCATTGAGGTCAATGCGCTTTTAAAGGATTAAGATGCACAGCGATGTTTCATTGCAGCGATTTAAGCAATTTCCGCGCTTGATGTGGATATTTTTGTTTGGGTCTTTTATCACCCGTGGCAGTTATTACATGGTGTGGCCATTCTTAGCCGTTATTTTATATGAGAAATTTGCGCTAAGTGCCACAGAGGTCGGCATGGTCTTGTCCAGCGCCGCGATTATTTCGGTATTTACGAGCTTTGTTGGTAGCTCATTGTCCGACAGAATCGGTCGTCATAAGCTGATGTACCTGACGGGCATCCTCTATATCATCTCGTTTTCGTTATTGGCTGAAGCAAATTCTGTCGAGGGGTATGTGGTCGTGATGACCCTGTGCTCTATGGCCACTTCACTGTGGCGACCGCTGACATCCGCCGCTATTGGCGACATTATTGCCGATCCTAAGACACGCGAATTGGCGATGCAGTCGCTGTATTTTATCGTCAACGTTGGCTGCGCCGTTGGCCCTATGTTGGGGGTATGGCTTGGTCTTACGGGCAAGCAATCCAGTTTCTACCTTACTGCAGTGGCCTTTGCCGTATTGTTGGCCTTGTTATATTGGGGATTTAACCATCAAACCCGTCAGGAACCTGCTATGGCGGCTGGCGCCTTATCGAGTGACAATTTAAGTGGCGATACGAGTGGCAGTGAAAGTGACTTTGTAAATGACATGACAAGTGATGGTGTTAATCGTGGTGTGAATAGCTTATCGACTGATGCAGAGGCAAGCACGAAAAAAGCGGCAGTCGTGAGCCGTAAGCAAATTATCGCCATTCTATTGCAAGATAAATTGCTGCAATGTTTAATTTTTGCCAATATTTTGTGTATGTTCATTTATGCCCAAATGGACAGTTCGTTGATCCAATATCTTACTCGCGCAGGTGCGCCTGATTTGCTGACGTTAATTTCTGGCATGATTTTCACCAATGCTATGGTGATTATCTCCACCCAATTTTTGCTATTGAAACTCATGGCCCGTTTTCCGCTCGTCAAACGGATTCAAATCGGATTGCTATTACTGATCGGCTCACAAATCTGGCTGGCGTTTAATCCACTGGATCTATTTTGGGGCTGGATTGGTGCGATTGTGGTGATGAGTGTCGCCGAGACTATTTTGTTCCCCACTATGAATGTGCATATCGACCGCTTAGCCCCTGATCATCTTCGTGGCGCTTACTTTGGGGCCGCTTCATTCTATGACTTAGGATTTGCGCTCGCGCCCCTTGGAGGTGGCATCATATTGGATCATTTTGGCGGTCAGTGGCTGTTTTTGACAGGCGCTTTACTCTCGGTATTGGTGATTTATCTGTACAGTATTTTAGATAAATTGCCGCGCCCCGATTTTGCCATGTTCAAAGTAGATTAGTTTACTAGAGTCCTGTAGCCGTTATTCGCAGGGAACGTGATGCTTAGCGTGAGAATGGTCGAAATAGATTCTCTCAAGCCTGTGTATCGGTGCAGCTTGGCGAATTCAAATACCGTGTATAGGCTTGGTTTTCAAAACTTAAAAGGCTGGCTCATGATGGTGAGTCAGCCTTTTATTATTCAGAAAACAATCGATAAACGATTTATTCGAAATGGTTAAATTAGAGCTGTACCGTAAAGATCACGTCTTTGCCTGCGGTGACACTGCCTTGGGCTTTGTCGAGGTATTTGACATCTTCCATGTTCGCCAGCACGACAGGAGTGAGTAGGCTGTCGACTTGATCTTTTAGATAATCAATATCGAATGACAGGATCGGATCGCCGACTTTCACTTCTTGACCTTCCTGGGCCAAACGTTTAAACCCTTTGCCTCTCAGCTCGACTGTACCTACACCAAAGTGAACAAATAGCTCTAAACCTTGGGGAGACTCAATACTGAATGCATGATTTGTCTCAAAAATTTTACCTATGGTGCCGTCGATAGGCGCCAGAATTAATTCGCCTTTGGGAGCGATAGCGATGCCATCACCGACAATCTTTTCAGCAAAAACCACGTCGGGGACTTTTTCAATGGCGACAATATCCCCGGAAACGGGTGCATATACCATGATACCGCCAGCTAATTGAGTCTGGCCCGATACCAAGCGCCTTATTCGGCTTAAAAATCCCATAATCTAGAGCCTCTTTTGCTTGTTTTTGTCATTGTTTTTGTTCTGTAACGCAGCATAACGAATAAATGTATCTATTTATAGCTTGTTATACACTGCTGTAAGCTTGCAATTCTATCTTGTTGTAATGCTGTGTGAGCTAATGCCGAAAATTGTGTGATGCTGCCTTGGCAAATAGCTGCTTTCACTTCTAAGAGTGAGCTTAAGTTAACACTGAGTTCGTCCAACCCCATGCCGATTAACAGTGGCGCAATTTGCGGTGAACTGGCGAGTTCACCGCACAGAGAAACTTTAACATTAGCGGCCTTAGCTTGGGTTATTGTCATGTTAATTAAGGCTAAAATGGCAGGCGAAAGGGACGGATAGTCACGGGTAAGCTGCGGATTGGTTCTATCGGCAGCCATCGCATATTGGGTTAAATCGTTGGTACCAATGCTGACAAAATCGAGTCTTGGCAGCATAGCGTTGAGGTTGAATACCGCAGCAGGGGTTTCGACAACGATACCGTAGCTAAGTTCGCCATAGCCTTTCTCTTCTTCTTCCAAGGCATCTTGGCACTGGGCAATAAGTGCAAACACCTCGTCCAATTCTTCGACTTGATTGACCATAGGGAACATCAAACGGATCGGGCCATGGTTAGCGGCACGCAAAATGGCCCTCAATTGGGTTTTAAATAATTCTGGGTGCGCCAAGGTGTAGCGAATGCCGCGAAGACCCAAGGCGGGATTATCTTCAATTTCTTGGCATAAACAGGGTAGTTCTTTGTCTGCACCTATATCTAAGGTACGGATGGTAAAGGTTTTACCGCCTAGGGCGTGCAATGCATCGCAATATAAGCTGTATTGGGCTTTTTCATCGGGCAGGGTGGCGACGTTCATCAACATAAATTCGGTGCGAAACAAACCTATTCCATCGGCGCCGACATCGCTGACATGGGTGATGTCGTTGAGATTACCCACGTTTGCCATGAGTCCCACGGTATGACCGTCTTGGGTTTGCGCTGGGACATCCTTGTAAGTTTGAAGTGCTGCGCGCCTTGCTTGTTCATGGTGAAAGGTGACTGTGAGTCTTGCCTGTTGGTCTGGATTGGGATTGACACAAAGTTCACCCGCGAGCGCATCGAGCACTAAGGGCGTACCGTTGGGAATAGAGTCTGCGTCGAACTGACAACTTAAGATGGCAAGAATACCGGCTGCTCTGGCTAAAATGGCCGTATGGCTCGTTAAACCGCCCGTTTTCAGTACAATACCGCAGAGGTTTTCCCGTGGCAGTAAGGCAAATTCGGCGGGGGTCAAATCCTGCGCTAATAAGATAGTGGGTCTATCGAGTTTTTCGAGTCCTTGAGCTAAATGGCCGTTTATCGCCGCGACGACTCTTTGGCCTAAACAGCGCACATCTTGGGCTCTATTGGCTAAATAGGGGTCATCTAAGGATTGTAATTCATTGGCCTGATGGGCAAAAATACGTTCAACCGCCACACTTGCCGACAATTGTAAGGTGCGAATAGCATCGTTCACTTGCTCGATTAATTCATCGTCTTCTAATAACAATAAGTCGGCTTCGATCAACTGATAATTTTCGGAGTCGCTGTCGAGTGCAGCTTGGCTGTGGGTCAGTTGTGCCTGTAGTTCTTGCAAGGCTTTGGCAAATTTACCCTGTTGTTGAGGGATTTTAGACAGGGGAATAGGGCGATAATCGAGGTGATGTTCGGTGTGGAGCAGGTGAAGTGCCTGTCCAAAGGCAATTCCCGATGACACTATAATCCCCGTTATTGACATATCCCTTCCTAAATTAACCACTGAACTGAGTGTCCGTTAGCGATAGCGAGTCTAGTTGAGTGACGCTAAGCTTGTAAAGCGTTTGTATGTAAAGCATTAGCATGTCAAGACGGTCGAGACGAGTTTTTTGCGTGTCGGTTAAACCTGCAGATAAACGCATTTTAGCGTAAGAAAAGGCCTAGCTTAGGGTAATGAGCAGCTCAGAGACTTTCTCAACCGCGGCCTGAGCCTGTTCACCTTCGGCAAACACTCTTACCGTGACGCCAGAATATAAGCCTAAGGTTTGTAGCTTAAACAGACTCTTAGCACTGGCTTGCTTACCATTACACTCGACCATGACATCACAGTCAAAGGTTTTGGCTTCTTTAACCAGTAAGGCTGCTGGACGGGTGTGAATGCCATGTTTGGCGGTAATGGTGACTGTTTTTTCGTACATAGTAGATGAACTCATATTTAAAGGGGTATTACATTTCGTCTTTCGATTCTATGATGTGATAGCCCTGTTTTTTCAAGGCGGCGATGGCACTTTTGAGGCGATTATTTTTTACTAAAATGTAATCGGTATCAAAGGTCGAAATCGCAAAAATACTGATTTGTTCGTCCGCTAAGGTGCCAGACACTTTAGATAAAATGCCTGTCATCGAAAATCCCAGTGGCCCGAGTACTTCAAAGCAACACCAGCCCGGTTCTTGCTCTAGGCTGTCGAGTTCCATTTCACTGGAAACGACTAAAGATAAACCTTCTTGGGTCTTACCAATGAAATACATGTCCTGTGCAAAAACCTCACTGGGCAATACGGCATTCGGGCTAAAGCTATGAATTGTGTACTGTTCAGGGTGAACGGCTAAGGTCATTCGCATGGCAGTGTCTCGGTTGGATTTTTAAGGCTAAAGCATACCGCATATCAAACGTTAGCGTGACAGAGAATTTGTGGTTAATGGGATTTTTTCGTTGAAATTCATTGTTGGTGAGATAGCGGTTCACAAGCGTTACCAGACGGTTTACCCAAAGAAAAGGGCGCCCTATGGCGCCCCAATCGACAAGTCATGCCGTTCTCATACACTTTAGTTAGATTTTAAACTGGCCTAAGGTGCGGGACATGTCTTGGCTAATGTCTTGCAGTGACTGAGCTGCATGGCTATTACTTTCGTTAGCTTTTACTGAGACTTCGGTTAATTCCGAAATATTACAAATATTTCGATTAATTTCTTCGGTCACCAGTGATTGCTCTTCAGTGGCGCTGGCTAATTGTGTGTTCATGTCACTGATATGGGCAATCAATTGCAGAATCGCCGCCATGGCTTTACCCGCTTCGTGGGCTTGAGCCTGCAGCTCATCGGATTGCAGTTGAGTTTGATTGTTGCTCTTCATCACTGAGCCTACACCGGATTGGATCTCGCTAATGATTTTTTGGATCTCATTGGTCGAGTCTTGGGTGCGAGTAGCAAGGGCGCGGACTTCATCGGCAACCACGGCAAAACCACGGCCGTGGGTCCCTGCTCGAGCAGCTTCAATGGCGGCATTGAGGGCGAGCAAGTTGGTCTGCTCGGCAATGCTGCGGATCACATCGAGAATGCTACCGATTTGCTGTGAGGCGACGCCCAGCTTTTGGGTGATGACTTCAGAAGCTTTTAATTCTGCCACCAGTTTTTCTGTATTGCTGACTGTGTTGTCGATCACTACTTGGCTTTGCTGCGCTTGTTCTTTTACGCTGTTCGCCGCATCGGCCGCTTGCTGGGTGTTGCTCGCCATTTCATGGGTGGTCGACAGCATTTGATTGACGGCTGTGGCGACGCTGCCTGTTTCTCTGTGGATATGTTCAGCACTCTGATTGGACTCTTCAACTGCAATCAAAAGCTGTTTTGCATCTTTATCTAATGCTTGGCCTAAAGGTTGTAAATGGCCGACCATGTCGCCAATTTTTTGGGCGAACATGTTGAAGGCGCGGGCGAGATGGGCAATCTCATCTTTACCTTGAGCATTAATGCGCTGACTTAAGTCGCCTTCGCCTTGGGCAATATCTTCAAGGGCATCAATAGCATCATTTAATGGTGAGGTGATGGAATGGTTAAGCACAAGGAAGAAGGCAAAAATCGGCACTGAAATCAAAAACATGATAATCAGATAGTCGATAATGACTGACTTTAAGCTCGCTTTGACATCGCTAAGATAGGCGCCTGTGATGACTGTCCAGCCCCATTGCGGGTAGTAACGGGCTTCAGCAAGCTTGTCTTCTATCGCACGGGTCATAGGATCGGCGATCGGGTATTCGAGGGTGGTTTTCGATTTAGCACGCGCTAATGGCAGCATAGTGGCTAAGGGATTTGTGCCATTAGGTAACTTGAAGGTTAATGCTGAGGTGCCAATAAGATTTGCGCTATCCCCGTGGGCGAGGATTTGATTATTATCATCAATAACAATGAAGTAGCCTGAACCTGAATAGCGAGTTTGATTGATTAAATCCGCGGCGATTTGTTTAGCTTCTGCTTCGCTAAACTTACCTTTGAGCGCATCCTGACGGTGCACATCTATCACGCTTAACATGCTGGCGAGCTGACCGTCTATCTGCAACCATTTCTGCTCAATTAAATTACTGTACTGCTCTTTAATTGAAAAACTGGCAAAACACACAGTCCCTATCGCGGCCATAAGGAGCATCATCATTAAGCGTTGCAAAATGGTAAACCGGCGCAAAAACGTGATCATTTGGATTCCTTAAGGGCTTATTATTGTGCATCAATATACCTGCGAATCAATCTCAATTGAATCGTCTGTGACATAAATTAAGTAAAAGCCGTTATAAAATATGAGTTTCTTTGATCTAAAGCAGGGAATAGTGATAGGGAACTTTAATCTGTTGCATTATGGGGCATGTTCTTATTAAGTTAGGTCGTTTTATAAGTCGCTTTATGTTGAAGGTTTTATCTGAATCTATTAAATATCAATAAGTTAGCATTATGTTAATTTTGCCATCTTGCTATATTAGGCTAATCAATTGTTTTAATTTTGATTTTTTACGCTTTTACGCGCAAGATTAATTCATTATTCAGTTTGAGAATCGATTATGACCACAAATACTATCGTAACGTCGGATGATATTTTACTGAAGTTATGCCACTCAGTCGCCCACGTCCTTTCTAGCACCAGTGCCAGCAATGTTACCCATGCGGGTATGGTACAAAGTATTGCGCGCACGCGTCTTAAACCTGATCTCGGTTGTTTCTCGATTTTTGATGGTGGTTTTTCAGGGCTAGTGGTGATCAACTTTTCCGCCTCTGCAGCGATTGAAATCTACCGTCGCTACATGCTGAACATGGGCATGCCTGAGTCTGAGCTCGCATTTTCACATACGTCAGATGAAGTGAGTAATGTGATGGGCGAACTGATGAACCAAATTCTAGGGGATTTTATTAATAAAATTTCTAAAGAATTGCAAACGTCAATCAGCCAAAGCCAGCCAAAAATGTTGACGATTAATAAAGAGCTAACCATATCAATCGACGCTAACTTAGACGATGCGGTTGCCCGTAGAGTGTCGTTTAGGACAGAGAATAACCATATTTTCTACCTCGAGTTTGCCATGGACAAAACCGAATTCATTCGCTTAGATGAATTTGTCTACGATGAAGAATTCGATCCCGATAGTCTGTTAGAGCAGCACAGTTCGATTGGGGGAAATAACGACACAAATTCGAATGTTTCGCCTTGGGTTAAGATGGCCGATAAACCCGCCATTGCGACTCGTGCCATTGATAATGAAGCCGATGATTTGCTCGATCAGCTCGGCATTTAAGCAGAGTCTCTAATGTAAGACGGATGTTAACGCATTCGTCTATACAAGTGGGTGGAACTGTTTTAGTATCGACGCAAAATAATAACTAAGGTTAAATCCTCTTTATGGCATCGAAAGCGACCTCGATTGATATTGCTTATCGTGCTGGCGTATCCCAGTCAACGGTTTCCCGTGCCCTTAGAAACAGCCCGTTAGTCAATTTAGAAACTCGCCAACGTATTCAAACCATTGCCAAAGAGCTGAATTATAAGGTCGATAAAAATGCCAGCAATCTTCGCACCCAAAATAGCCATACCTTAGCGCTGTTATTGTGTGAAGACCCCACCAACGATGACTCGTTAATCAATCCTTTTTTCCTGTCTATGCTAGGTTCCATTACCCGAGCAACGGCGCAGCAAGGTTATGATTTATTGGTTTCTTTTCAGCAATTGTCCAGCGACTGGCACGCCGATTATGAAGACAGTAATAAAGCTGACGGCATTATTCTGCTTGGTTACGGGGACTATATGGACTACGAGCAAAAGTTGGAGCGATTGCTCGCGCAGAATACTCATTTTGTGATCTGGGGCGCTGAGCATAACAATAAGTCAGTACTTTCCATTGGTTGTGATAATCATCAAGGCGGCTTGATTGCCACAGAGCACTTGATTTCCCTTGGTCGTAAAGCTTTTGCTTTTTTAGGCGATGCCTCGAGCCACAGCCCCGAGTTTAGAGACAGATATTTAGGCCATGTGAAGGCGCTGCAAATGGCGAATATTGCTGTCGATCGCACTAAGCAAGTGTCGGCAATTAGCACTGAAAGTGCTGGTTACGATGCGGCTATGGCATTGATGGCCAAAGGCGCACAGTTTGATGCTATTTTTGCTGCTAGCGATCTGATTGCCATTGGCGCTATTCGTGCGCTGAAAGAGAAGGGCATTTCAGTCCCAGAACAAGTTGCAGTGGTGGGATATGATGATATTCCAGTGGCGAGTTTTGCCAATCCGCCATTAACGACCATTAAGCAGAACACCCAATTAGCCGGTGAGATCTTAGTCGACAGTGTACTCAAACTTATCCGCGGACAAGAGGTGAGTGCGCAGCTTATTCCGACGACCTTAGTGGTTCGCAGTTCCTGCGGCATTGATAGTGCGCCGCTTAAGCCGTTATAGATGGGCCGTTATTGCTAGGAGCTTGCTGTTTTTTGCTGGCAAGTCGTTGAGCACTTAATTTGCTTATTGAAACATCGCCGATAATCCTTGGATTTATCGGCTTTTTGCTTTTGGGGATCACTTAACCGCATATTGACGTAAAAACTTCGGCACATCTGCTTTGGTTTTCTTGGCGATTTTTTGCAGTAACTCGAAGGTGGGAGCATTGAGACCGAACTCTTGCTGAAGGTCTGCCAGCATTGCCAGCCACAAATGGCCAGTCATTTCGGCATCGGCTAAGGCGCGGTGAAAGGTGCCATCGCTTGGTAACTGTTTATAGCGCACTAAAGTACCTAACTGATGATTCGGTGCCGCTTGATATAAACGTCTTGCCACCAGCAAGGAGCAACCAAATTGCCCTCGATAGCGATGGCGAATTTGGGCAAATTCCGCGTCTAAAAAGCGCTGATCAAATGCCGCATTGTGGGCGACTAAGTTATGATCGGCGATAAAGTCGGCAAAACGCGCCATCACTTCATTACAGGGCGCTGCATCCCTGAGCATTTGATTGCTGATCCCTGTGTAGTCCTCAATAAAACGACTTATTCTAAATCCTGGGTTCATCAACTCTGAAAATCTTTGGGTGATCACGCCGTTTTCAATCAGCACAGCTCCGATTTCAATCGCGCGGTCCCCTTGATTAGGCGATAGCCCTGTGGTTTCAAAGTCGAGCACGACCAAAGTGTTAGCAGCAGATGTAGGCATAGATCTTACGTGGACTCTATAAATGATGTGTCAGCATTGCCGTCTTTGACAGTACAACGCTTTTAGATAAGCCGATTGTAATTCAATACGTTAGTAAATTCACTATCACATTGACGCTGATAAAAGACTTAATGCTTTGTTGATCCGGTCGAGCTTTCTTGGTTTCGCTTCCTGTTAGCATTTACCTCTATGAATAACAGTTTGGTTTGTGAGCGACCCATGCAACTCGATATTAATGGCTTAACGCCCGCGCAATTTTTAGCAGAATATTGGCAGAAAAAACCTTTGGTTATCCGCCAAGGATTCAAACATTTTCAAGATTTAATCTCGCCCGAAGAGTTAGCCGGCTTAGCCATGGATGAGCTGGTGGAATCTCGGCGAGTGTACCAACAGGCGGGGCAATGGCAGGCTGAATTTGGCCCTTTTGATTCCTATGATCATCTCGGTGAACGGGATTGGACTTTGATCGTGCAAGCCTTGAACAACTGGGTGCCCGATGCAGAAGCCCTGATCCAATGTTTTGATTTTATTCCGCGCTGGCGTTTAGATGATGTGATGGTGAGTTTTGCCACTCCTGGCGGTGGCGTGGGGCCGCATATCGATCTGTATGATGTGTTTATTTGCCAAGGTTCGGGACGCCGCCGCTGGCGCGTAGGCGATCTGGGGCCGCACAAAGAGTTTGCCGCCCATCCCGCTTTGCTGCACACAGAAGCCTTTGAACCGATTATCGATACTGAGTTGTTGCCCGGCGACATCCTTTATATTCCCCCTGGATTCCCCCATGACGGCATAACCTTAGAACAGTCTTTAAGTTTTTCAGTTGGTTATCGTACAGCTTCCGCCAAAGATATGGTAAGTGCTTTGGCCGATCATCTGTCTGAGCAAGATTTAGGCACACAGCAGATTGAAGATCCAGACCGCGAGCAGACAACGCGCAGTGGTTGTGTTGATAATCGTGATTTAGCGCGGTTACGCACGCAACTGACTAATATGTTAACCGATGAACTGGTGAGCGAGTTTTCGGGCCGCTATTTAACTCAATCTAAATGCGCCCTCGATTTACCCGATGAGCCGTTGGACATCACGCAAGACGAAGTGCTCGCTTGGCTCGATGAGCAACCGCTTATTCGCCTCGGCGGACTGCGTTGTTTGTATTTTGATATCAATGTGGGACAAGGCGTTGTCTATATTAATGGTGATAAGTATCAGCTTTCAGCTGAATTGGCTGCGCTGATCCCACTCCTGTGTGATAGCAATCAGTTAGATAAAACCGCCTTAGCCCCCTGGTTAGCCGATGCCGATTTGCTTACGCAGCTGACTGAGTGGGTGAACCTCGGTTACTGGTACTTTGAAGACCTGAGTGATGAAGAGTGTTAAGGCTGAGATAATAGGCAAAGCATGATGGATGTTGATACCATTTTAGCGCTAACGCCGATGGATTTTAGTGTTAAGTCGGTTTTGCAATCGTTGGATTATAGTGTTGGATGCATTCTAGTGTTAGTTGAGATTTAAAACAGAATAATGTTGAAAGCCGCATCTATGTTTAGGGCAAGCTCATGCTTGCCCTTGCTTATCTTTTTAAGATCGCGAAGGCTTGCAAGTCTGCGTTATTGCTTTAGTCATATTTCTACTGCGTTCATTGTCTTATCATTTTTAATGTTAAACATTGGTTTTTAAAAGTATTTTACCAAGCGAGATGAGTTTTGCTGGCACAGTCTTAGTGAGATGGGTTTAGGCCGATAAGCCTATTCTGATTAATGTCGTCAGGAGTGGAGTGAGCTTCACTGAATAACCAATGCCTAGAGTATTAATGCGATTCGCAGATGGTCATTTAGCCTCTGGATTTGCTGATTATGTCACTATGGGCAGTTGTGCCCATTGGGTGGTGTAGCGCGGGGAGAGCTGTTCACGTTTTATCCCCCAAGTTGGGTCAATACCTTGTCCTGCAAACCAAATTTTTCCGCGGCCGCTGTGGTTCACTTTATCGAGTAACTGCATTAGCTCCTTGCTTTTAGGCCTAGGCGTGACGTCATCGAATAATCCGAGTTGAAACACGCCTGCACCAAAAAAATCCCCTAACATGACACCAGCCTTTGCATAGGCATGACCTTCACGCCAAATGCGTTGCAGTAGGCTTTGGCCAAGGGTGACAAAATCCCGCGTATCATTGCTGGGGCGAACTAAACTGCCCGACAGCGATTTGCTGTACTGGGGACTTGCATCGCTAAAAGGGCTAGTACGGACAAATACTGACATCGCTTTAGCGTACTGGCGCTCGGAGCGCAGTTTTTCACAGGCCCTAAAAGTGTATTCATTGATTGCCTGTTGCATCGTTTCCAAGTTATCAATACGACTGCCAAAGGATCGGGAGCTGATAATTTGTTGCTTAGTGGCGGCGACCTCTTGTATGTCATCACAGGTAATGCCGTTAAGTTCGCGTACCGTGCGCTCAACGGTGACAGAAAAGGTGTCGCGGATAAGCTTTGGATGCGCATCCGCCAATTGCAACGCGGTATTTATACCCATGATGTTCAAGCGTTTTGTAAGCCTACGGCCTATTCCCCAGACTTCTTCGACAGGGATAAGCGCCATGAGTCGTCGTTGGCGTTCACGGTCGCGCAAATCAACCACGCCCCGGGTTGCTGGATAACGCTTAGCAGCATAGTTTGCCAGTTTGGCGAGGGTCTTTGTCGGCCCAATGCCAACGCAAACACTGATCCCTGTCCATTGCGGTATTCGCTGATAAATATCTAATGCAAGCTGATGAATATCGGTGCATTTATCGATGCGTGATAGATCTAAAAACGCTTCATCAATACTATACACTTCTACTTTCGGCACCATTTGCTCTAAGGTGGTCATCACTCTGTTTGACATGTCGGCATAGAGTGCATAGTTGGAGGAGAATACCGCAACCTGATGCTGGCGGAGTTGGTTTGCTATTTGATATACAGGCACCGCCATCTTGATGCCAAGTTGTTTGGCTTCTACGGAGCGGGCGACGACGCAGCCATCATTGTTGGATAACACCACAATCGGCTTGCCAACCAAATCCGGCCTAAACATCCGCTCACAGGAGGCATAAAAATTATTGCAATCGACGAGGGCGAATAGTGAGGGCGTCATTTGAGCTTTTTCACCACGTTGGTCACTACCCCAAAGATGTTTAACTCAGACTCATCATTGATGGCGATCGGGGAGAATAAGGTATTACGTGGTAGCAATTGCACCACAGGGCGTAGCTGTAATTGCTTTACGGTAAACTCACCGTTCACCGCTGCGACAACGGTATCACCGTGGGCTGGCTGTAGTGAGCGATCTACCACCAAAATATCACCGGAGAAAATCCCCGCTTCGATCATCGAATCCCCTTGGACTTTGACAAAAAACGTGGCGGCAGGATGTTTGATGCATAACTCATTGAGATCTAATGTTTGTTCTACATAGTCTTGGGCCGGTGACGGAAATCCTGCGGCAATCAAGGAGCTAAATAGCGAGAGCCGATATTGGGTATGTTTGGCGAAGCGGCCTAGGATCATCATAATAATAAATCACAATATACTGTACATATAAACAGTGTAGTCTAACTATGAAGCTTATCGAAAGAATTTATGTGGGGAGAGTTGTGTTATCGACCCAAGCGCTGTCGAGTGCTGAGCAATTGATGATGGCTGCTCTAAAGCACCCTTGACTGCTTGAATATCGCCAAGGGTGAGCGTTTCGTCCATTTAATTCAGTTAACGCACTTTAGTTAACCCGCTTTAGTTAACGCAATTTAGTTAATCCAACCTAGCCATAGCCACCATAAATAATCCAGTGGCATGAGCGCAATTATGGTTATTGCCACCAGCGGTAAGGTGATGCGAAGTAGTTTAGTTAATGGCTCTTGGGATAATTGCATCGCCAAAATCAAAGGAGCCACCTGATAAGGAAAAATCACGGTTGAAAACCCGATCACCTGCGTCATTAATACCGCAGGGGTGGAGAAGCCAGTTGCATTGGCAAAGTCTGCTGCCATGGGGGATAACACAGTCGGCACGCCTGGAACCGTTGCCACTAATCCTGTTAGCGTCGCGATTAACGATAACGACATAAAATTCAGGAACGATGCCCCTTGCTGCAATGGTAACCATTCACTGAACAGTTGACCTAGCGCAGTGCCGAGCCCGGAATGATTGACCAATGCTCCCAGACCTAAGGCCGCCGCGACAAAAATGACGGTCGACAAATCCACTGAACTATTAAAACTCTTAGGCTCAAGTACTCCCCATTTGGGGAGCAATAACAAGATAGCCGTTGTTAATCCTACCCAAGCGGGATTGATGCCGTGCAGCGAGTCAGTCACCCAAAAGAGCAAAGTTATCGCCAGTAACAGTGCAACTTTCTTTTGCATACCAAGGTTATAAGCTTCTTTTTCAATAACGCGTTCAGGCTGATTTTTATCAATTTTTGCAGGAAATAGGAAGATAACTAGCGCCACAATCAATATCGATTTGAGTAAACCAAGGATTGGAAAATGCAATAAGAGATACTCGGTATAACCAAAATGGATATTGAATAGATTCTCACTGGAACCTGCCAATATCATGTTGGGAATATTCGCGGGCAACACGGCAAAACTGGGCATGTTGCACGCCAGTGCCAAGGCGGTCGCAATGCCTATCCGTCCATGGCTACCACGAGCAAAACCGACTTGCTCAGCTAACGCCATACCAATTGGCACCATGACTACAGCACGGCCAACGGATGAGGGCATCACAAAGCCAAGCAGCACGGCACTAAAGACCAAACCCGCAATCAAGCGTGGATAACTTGAGGTCAGTATGGGGGCAATCAAACTGGCCATTCTGCGACTTAAGCCAGACTGAGTGATGGCACTGCCGATCACAAACCCCGAAATGATTAACCACACCGCAGTTGAGCCGAATCCGGAGAAAAGTATACTCGGCTCAATGAGTTTAAAAATGGTGGCAAGGGCAAAAAAGATTAACCCCGCCATAAAGGGCGGGAAGAAACCTGTGCTCCAAAACATCAAGGTCACTAACACTACGCCTGCGCTGTAGGAAAACACCGCGGGATGCTGACTTAGCGGAAAAAGCGCAAGTAAAGTAGCGATCAACAGTGCACTGAAAAACGCTAGCTGTTTAACGCCAATAAAACGTTTCATGTTTACCGACCTATTGGGTTGAATACGTAAAAGATGCCTACTAAGATAGCTGACTTAGTTTGACGTTTTAAGAGGGTAATATGTCAAAATATGTTCCTAAAGCGACATTGTTAACACCCAGTGATGCGGCGTTTATCATAGATGCCAATCGGCCCGTACTGACCCATACTCGCAATATGGCGGCGGAAGCGGGTATCGAGCCTCACTCGCACCCGCGGGGTCAGCTACTTTGGGCCGCCAAAGGTTTGTTACGTGTTCGCAGTGAAAATGCCGTCTGGGTGGTACCCTCAACCCATGCCGTTTGGATCCCTTGCAATTTGCCCCATCAAGTGAACAGTGAAACCCACGCACATACTCGCAATATTTATATTGACCCTAGCTATGGCGTTAGGCCACAGGATACGCAAGTGGTGATGGTGACTATGACAGCGCTGATGCGCGAATTAGTGCTTAAACTTTGTGAAAGTTCACATCTTATGGACAGTGGACAACTGCATCGGCTGGGTTTGGTTGCCATCGATGAGCTCCAAACTCTGGACAGTCTGGATGCCCATTTACCCGCAGGCTCAGATCCAAGACTCAGCCGCTTGATCCAAACGCTGATCCGACGTCCAAAAGTGAGTTACTCACTGACTGAGTTAGCCGAAATGGGCGGCGCGAGTGTGAGAACGATTGAGCGACTATTCAAAGCTGAAACTGGGCTTACTTATCGACAATGGCGACAAAGATTTCGTTTGTTAAATTCGCTTGAGAGCTTAAGCCAAGGGGAGAGCACAACTATGGTGGCCCATAGTTTAGGTTATTTGAGTGTCAGCAGCTTCAGTGCCGCCTTTAAAATGCAATTTGGTTGCACGCCGCAAGATTACCCGCAGCATAAGCCGATGAAAAGCGGGCGCTAAATCAGGCATCATAAAACCGTCTATAAAAAAGCTAGAACAATATCTAGGATGCTGTTCTAGCCTGCAATTTATCAAAGTATCGTTAAGCTAATGCGCTATTTTAATTGATTATTTCAACTTGTCATTTTAATGCCGCTGGGACGATAGGGTAATAATCCCAGACTTGGCCATCGGTCATTGAGCGCACCAGTTTGATGTATTCGGCATGGGTCCAGGCAAGCGGTGTGGCAGAGTTGGTGCCTTGTCCGAGTTGGTAATGATAACGGGTGGCGTCGCCGACACCGTCCCACGCTTGCTCGGGTAACATCATGCCCGCATTCGCAAAGGTTTCCATGCCTTGCACATAGGTGTTGATCAACTGCTGCTTGGTTTGCTGGGCGTTATTGCCAGTTAGCTCACCTTTTGCTTGGGCGAGTGCTAATTCAAAATGACCACGCTCGCCGGTGAAGAAGGGCCAGACTCGGCCGCGCTGATCGGCGCTGTTGCTGCCAGATTCCGCATAGTTATGGCCAGTCACCGTATCCTCGCCGTAACCGTCGTTGCCATAACGTCTAAAGCCGGGGATAGTGCTGCCATCTTTGGCGGTAAACTCGTATTTAAGGCGTAGGTTGTGCTCAAGCTCTGTATTATCAATCAGTTGAAGGCTTTGATTGATGAGCTTGTCAGTTGCACCGCGCACGCCATAACGCACTAGTTCTAAAAATCCGCCATCGAGGATCTGACGTTGATCTAAACCTTGCTTACCGTTATTTGCCGCCAGTGTATCGCTAGTGTTTGGCTCGCCATTCGGGCTTAAACGTAAATAGTAGGGCGCGCTGACATCTGCGCTGTTCTTCAATAGTCCTTGAGTGGTGACTAAGTGCTTTTCTAAGCTATCACTTAAACCTTTTGCGGCGGCAAGATAACGGCTGCTGGAGTCGGGATCTTTGGCTTCTTTGGCGATGTCACTCGCGGCAACAAGACCTGCGATCACGGCAGCCGTTGTTGAGGGGGAGTAACCCGCTTGTTCTTCCCAACGTTCTTGCTGAGTTTTAGGTGGGGTGATTTGGGTGTGATTCCAATCCAGATTGACCTCACCGCCGCTGATCAAAAAGTCCGCTGCACCTTTGAGCATCTCTTGATACCAGTGACTGATCTCATCAGGGGTGAGTACGCCCGCTTGCCAGAGTTTCCAGCCGAGCATGATAGGCATGGCAGTTTGATCGAGTTGCACGCCGACCCATTCAATTTGGCCATCCACATGGGTCTTTTGCAGGAACCAACCGGGCGTACCCGTAAAGCCAGGCGTCTTTTCGGTCACTTGCACTTTTTTCAGGTATTCGAAGGCCACTTTGGGCGTTTGCGTGTCACCCATGGCGAGGAATGCCATGGCGCATTGGTAAAAGTCGCGCGGCCATACCGCTTTATAGCCAGTGCTCGGCACGGCTGCCGAAACCGTATCGCCCCAAGGGTTAGAAAGCGAAGCGATCAGTGCGCCGGCATAGGTTTTATCTTCCTGCGCTTTCAAGACCATAGCGCTGGTATACAGCAGCTTGCCGTTATCTGTGGTGTTGTTAGCCATGTTAGCGATGGCGGGCAGTGAGCTTAGGTAACCCTGCCAGCCTGCATTGTAATGGCTGAGCACAGCATCATAACCTGAGGCCAAGGTGGCATCGGCATTGGCTAAACTCTGGGGTTCATCTTTACCAAAACCGATGGCGAGATTAAAGGTGACGGGTTTGGCTTTGATGAGCATTGGGTAGCTTGCGGTAAAGGCGATATTGCCGACGGTCGATTTATCTTGCGCACTGGTTGTTTGATAGGGCGTATCGAGTTTGCCGTTATCGGCCAAATCGGCTAGGCCATCGGAGACACCGACAAAGCCAGTCGTAGCCTGCACAAAATTCAGATCGGATTTTACCGTCATTACGCTACTGTCTTTGGCGGCGGTATAGGCCACCAGCGCCTGATTCTTTGTATGAGTGTCGATGCGGCCGATATCATTGGCGCCCGCATTGTCGATATGCGGATTGACATACAAATGCGGTGTAATGCCATCTTCAAAGGCGGTAAAGGTGACACGCATCATCAAAGTGTCGCGGTCGGGATCGGTAAAGATATGCTTTTCAATCTGATACTTACCTTCAACATCTTTATTGATAATTTTATAGGCAAGGGATTGCGGGCGACCATTAGCATCTGTATCTAAATATTCTATGCTGCTGATGGTGTTCTCTTTTTCGGTATCGACAAAGCCATTACCTGTGACCACAAATTGCAGTTCTTTGAGCTGCGCATTGTGGATAAGACCATACATGGTTTCGGTTAAAATACCTTGGGCGAGGGAGAACCAAACGCGGCTAATGGGATTTTGCTTGGCATCTTGATATTGACCTTGGGTATAAGGCTCGTAAGACGTCCCAATACCAGTTTTACCCGAAAATGCCCAAGTCGGCGCTTTACCCGGTGCGCCGGGCGCAACCCGCTGCACATTTGGCGCGGCATTCACACTTGTGGCAGTTGTTGCTGAATTCGATGTGGGTGAACAGGCCGCTAACCCTATTATCCCTAATAGGCTTGCGGCGACGGCAAGCGCTAGGCGGCTGCGTCTTGTTAACGCTTGTGTGTGACGGTTTTGGCTGGTATGCAGATCCTGCTGCGGCGTAGGACTCGATTCCATCTCGTTCTCCCCAAATAATGGTTTTATTTTTATAGTGATTGAATTGATAAAGATATTTTATGCTGCTGTGATTAGCCAAATGACCGAATTCACCGCGCTTAACATGCATTGCTGCATGTCGCCTAATGTGTATCGCTGTTATAAAGAGCTAACTTTTATTCGTTAATTTGCTTGTGGCTTTCGTGATTGAGTGGGTCTTGCGGTTCATCGCTGCACTTTGATTATTTGAGTTATTTTGTTCGACAATGTCTTGGTCGACAAATAATACGGCAATGCCTGCACACATCATCAAGACGCCACCAGTGATCAGTGCATAAATAGGTTGACCATCGAACAGACCATTGAGCACTAAACCCAGCACACTGGCGGCAAGAAGCTGCGGGATCACGATGAAGAAGTTAAAAATCCCCATGTAAACGCCCATTTTTTGCGGGGGTAACATGCCCGACAACATGGCGTAGGGCACAGATAAAATTGACGCCCACGCGATACCGACACCTATCATAGGCAGCCATAACAGGCTTGGGTCTGTAATAAAAAAGAAACTAATCAAACCTATACCACCACAGAACATATTGACTGTGTGGGTCAGCTTGATGCCAATACGCTTAGCCAGCATAGGAATAAAAATCGCGGCAATGGCGGCAAAACCATTGTAGGAGGCGAATAGTACGCCGACCCAATCTGCGCCGTCGTTATAAGCTTGGGACAACACATCGCTGCTGCCAAAATGGTAAGACGTCACGGCGGCAGTGGTGTAAATCCACATGGCAAACAGTGCGAACCAAGAGAAAAACTGCACGATCGCCAGTTGATGCATGGCTTTGGGCATATGGAACAAGTCATCGACCACGCTAAATACCATGCCGAGCTTATTGCGTTCAGCGGGTTGTGAATTGCCCAAACGCAGTGCGCAATACAGTTGTAATGGGCCAAAGGCGAAAATCCCTAAGCTCAAAATATACAGTTGCTTGTCTAAATCCTGCGCCCAAATAGCGAAGGTGAGCAGGGCGCCGAGACCCATCCACACGATGGAGGCAAATTGATAGTCCTTGCGGGTACGAGTGCGGGCTAAAGTTTCATCTTCAGCATCGGCTTGTTTTGCGTTAAAGGCGGCTAATTCTTCAGGGGAATATTCTCTTGACGATACGACAGTCCAACTGACGGCGAGCAATAATACTGTGCCACCGAAATAGAAGGCATAACGCACTGAATCGGCAATTTCCCCCGCTGGTGCAGTATTCGCAACATCAAAAAAGTGAGTCAAAATATAGGGTAAGGCCGAAGCCACCACAGCGCCAATGCCGATGAAAAAGCTTTGCATGGCATAGCCTTGAGTACGTTGGCTTTTCGGTAAATTGTCACCGACGAAGGCGCGAAACGGCTCCATGGCGATGTTGATCGAGGCATCCATGATCCATAACATGCCGGCGGCAATCCACAGGGTAGGCGAGTGCGGCATGATAAAAATGGCAAGGGTAGTAAAAATCGCGCCAATCAAAAAATAGGGGCGGCGACGGCCAAGGCGTCCCCAAGTATTATCACTCAAATAACCAATAATAGGTTGAACCAATAAACCCGTTAGCGGCGCGGCAATCCATAGTATGGGAATTTCATCGATAGAAGCCCCTAAGGTTTGAAAAATGCGGCTGACGTTGGCATTTTGCAGGGCAAACCCAAATTGAATGCCCAAAAAACCGAAACACATATTAAAAATTTGCCAGAAACTCAGCTCAGGTTGTTGCTTGAATGCATGCGGCAACTGAGGCGCTGCGGCTTGATGGGGATCTTGCTGGTGATTCGAAGACATTGAACTTCCTTTCTGTTGCCGGCAGTCGTTCTGCCTTGAGTGCTTATTGTTTTAATTGTTTTGCCTAGCAATGGATTGGCACTGTACTTTGCTTTTATGTGGTGAGCTATTTCATCACAGTCAAGAGCATACAATAAAAGCCAAGAGTCAGATTCATGGCTTATTCATGGTAGTTTCGCGCATGCCATTAATGAGTGTACTCTGTGAAAAAATGGCGAATATACTCCTCCCTCAGAAGCATATTCGCCGATAAATTCATTTCAAATTTGGACCTAACACCTTAATTCAAAAGGATTAGCCCAAGTGAGTGGCCTAAAGCCAGTCAGCAGAAAGAACTTAAGCCTGATAGCAATCCTTGTATGTAACCCTATCAGAAACGACCTCACAGATTTCAAACCCCACAAGCAGAGGGTGAAACGAGCGGATTTATAGTAGCCTCGGCGTAGATTTTTGCACAACTGCTTACATACGTATTCATCATGGCTTAGTAACTGGATGGAAACATAGGCGTAACGCATCTAGACGGTTTATCAATAGTCATAGGCTTGCTGGAATGCTCAAATAACTCTCTAATCTTGTTAGAATACTTGATGATCAGTCATTGCATTATTTTTCAGAAAAAAGTGTATTGTTATTGCGGATGTTAACTGAGTGATAAAATCAACCGCAGCATAACTGACGGCGAATTCAATGCACTTAATAAGAGTCAGCATGCAATAAATATCCAGTACGGATGCCGATAGCTTGACTCGAAAGTCGCGCACTCTGCACTATGATAATAGCCAGCCTAGATATGGTGGGATCAGATAGGTACTTAGCTTATGATGATTGCCAGATTAAGCGTTTTTCGTTCGATTATTTTAAATTTGTTCAGTTGATTAAAGGATCCCTATGTTTGTTGTCTCGCTTACCTATAAAAAGCCAATTGCAGAAGTGGAGTTACATTTAGCCGCCCATATTGCTTATCTTGATGAGTATTATGCCTCAGGGACTTTTGTCGCCTCAGGTCGTAAGGTGCCACGTACCGGTGGCGTCATCCTCGCCAAGGCTGAAAGTCGCGCGGCACTAGAGGCTATTTTGCAGCAAGATCCTTTCTGCATTGCCGATGTCGCTGAGTTTGAGGTGATAGAGTTTGTGCCGACTAAAACGGCGCCAGGGTTAGAGCCGTTGCTTGAAGTGATTTAACCTACATCTTTGTTTGAAAATTATTCCGTGCATTTGGTTATAACAGGCTTGGCGGGTTGGGGGACATAGAGTTCCCCCCATTTGGGTGTTAGTCGGTGTTTATGCTGTTTTCGGGGCGAACTTTTCCGATATTCTGCGACCTAGTTTGGTATTATGCCGTTTTCCCTCTTGAAACCTTACGCAGGTTTCCGCTGCGCGAGTCCCGCTTTTTATGTCTATTCAAACGCTGTTATCGACGGCTCTGGCGAAACGCCATGATTTTTTACAACAAGCTGAACAGGATCAAACCGATTGTTTTCGGGTGTTCCATGGCACAGTCGAAGGCGTGAGTGGCTTGAATGTCGATCGCTACGGCGATGTTTGGCTAGTGCAGAGTTTTCATCAAACCTTAACCGACGAAGAGTTGGTTGATATCGGCACTGTTTTGTTGCAACAGGCCGATTTGCCGATTGTGTATAACGATCGTTCATTAGGCCATTCCCGTGTATTGAATGCCTTATCACCCGCACTGACAGAGATTGCAAGTTCTGAGCGAGTAATGCAGGAAAATGGCATCAAGTTCAGCACTAAACTGCGCCACGAAGGACAAGATCCGCTGTTATTCCTCGATATGCGTATTGGCCGCGAATATGTGCGGGCACACAGCCAAGATAAAACCGTGCTGAATTTGTTTTCCTACACCTGCGGCATTGGTACTGCGGCAGCCATCGGCGGCGCGACTCAGGTGATGAATGTTGATTTTTCTTCCTTTGCTTTAGCGACGGGTAAAGCGAATGCGGCATTAAATCAGGTGTCGAATGTATGTGAGTTTGTGCAGAGTGATGCGTTTCCGGCATTGCGCCAATTGGCAGGCTTGAGTGTGGGAGGGCGCCGCAATCAAAAATTACCGAGTTATCCCAAATTGGCGCAAACCCAGTTTGATCTGGTGTTCCTCGATCCGCCGCGTTATGCCAAGAGTGCTTTTGGTATTGTCGATTTGGTCAATGATTATCAAGGTTTGTTTAAGCCCGCATTAATGGCAACCAAAGTCGGTGGCACTATCGTTTGCTGCAACAATGTGGCGAAAGTCGAGCGCCAAGCATGGTTTGACAGTTTAGTGCGCTGCGTTGAAAAACAAGGCCGTACAGTCACTACGCACACTTGGCTCGATCCCCATGAGGATTTCCCTTCGTTCGATGACAATCATCCACTTAAAATAGTGGCGCTGACATTAAGTTAACTATACAAACGGCATAGTGATAAGAACTACATAGTGATATCAACAAGCAGGGCACCCGATTCGGTGCCCTTTTTATTTGCCGCTAGATGGGCTGTAAATGGAAGGCTATCGCGATGCGGTTCCAGCCATTAATGGCAATGATTAAGCTGGTGAGGTCGACAATTTCTTTCTCGGAATAATGCTCTGCAAGCGCCGCATATTGACTGTCATGCACGGGGGCAGTAGCAACTTGGGTTAAGATTTCTGTCCAGAGCAGCGCTGCACGTTCCCGTTCATTAAAGATTCCATCGACCTCCTGCCAAGCGGCAAGTAAATCTAAACGCAGCTGTTCTTCACCGTCGCTTCTGGCTTCCTCGGCGTGCATTCGCTGACAAAACGCGCAGCCATTGAGTTGCGATGCTCTGAGCTTGACTAAATGCACCAGTAATGGTGCAAAGTGGGAATCACCGGCCGCTTTGTCTAAGCTTAACAGTGCGTTGGCGAGTGCGGGTTGTAGCTGGTAAATTTGCTGGCGTGGTATACGTTCTGACATAAAAGCCTCCTATAAGCTGAGGCTTCAATCTAAGCTGTTAGCGCGACGTAGGATTGGAGATTTGCGACATTTTACGCTTTTTGTATTGTCCTAGAGTTTGCTGTGTCACCCGTACAAAGTGTTGATGTAGATGGGCTTGATCGTAAAATCCGCAATCGAATGCGACTTGCACTAGGCTGAGGTTAGGTGATTGGCTGAGTAAGTTTCGGGCGATTTTGACTCTGTTTAATTGCAGTAACTGCGCGGGTGACAATCCGGTTTCTTGTTTAAATCTTCGTTCAAATTGACGGCGGCTTAAGGGCAGTTGCCTATAGAAATCCTCTAAGCTGGCTTGGGTTTGAGTAAGCTTTGGTAAACTCGCCTGCACTAAGCTAATCATAGCGCTTTTATGTCGAGATAAGGCCGCATCACATTGCTGCTGGGTGAGCTGCAATAACCAGTGCTCAAGTAGGGCGACGCGTTGGGTTGGCTGATTGGTTTCCGCCAGTTGCGATAGCAGTTGATCCAATCCTGTTAGCTGCAATTGCGTCGCATCAATAGCCTTCATTGATGCGGCAGACAGAATATCTTGCAGTTCAATGCCAAGTAAATGAAACGCGCCGCCGGGGTGAAAGCGAACTGTCATCAGCTCGATTCCTGGTAAAAAGGCGTGGGAATGTCGGCTCTGACCACAATGAAATAACACTTGAGGTTCATCGCCACTGAGTGTTTGAGTTGGGAAATAGAAATGCAGGCTAGTGCCGCCGTCTGGATAAAATGTCTGTTCAATGTTCTGCGGTAAATCAGTCGCAACGCGTAAATGAAAGTAGCGCTGCACCCAAGGGCGAAGTGGCGCTAAGGGTTTAAAATGGCTAAAGCCTAAGTGCGCGAGTTCAGTTTCGAAACGTTTAAAGCTGCGCATTTCTAATAAATTTGCCCGATATCGCAAGCTGAGCACCATAAGGAAGAAAGGAAGGTCAGATTAATCTAACTGAGGCATTTTTGCACCTGTGTTGGTTGTACGCCTTCGCCTTGTGCTGCTGTGGTCTGTCTATGGTGTTTGCGAGGGTATTTAAAGCCTGTTCATTCGGTTCATGCTGATTTGTTGGCCTAGGCACGAACTGAATTTACGCCAACATCAGCTAAGACGCTTCAAGGGGGATTAACTTTTACGTTTTGTATTGGGATAAACAGGTGCTATCTGGCAATAAAAAGTCACCAAGGACAAGGTACATCCTTGGTGACTTTCTGTTGTTTACTCTGTATTTTTACACTCGCTCAAACACTTAGTTAACGCGCTAACGTTAACATGCTGAATTTAAAGAGTTAAACCTAAAGTGCTGAATTTAAAGTACTAAACTTAAAGTACTAAATCTAAAGTACTTTGAATCTGATTGCCGTGCCGCCACTGCTGGCGAGTGCGAGGTTTAGGCTATCTTTAGCGCTCACCTCTTTTGTTTCAATCACATAATCATAGGGATTTGTTTTCCAATCGGCTTTTGCGCCATCGCGGTAAATTTGTGCTTGATAACGTTTATTCGGGGAGAGGAAATCCAGTTTGACCGTGACCTTGCGTGCGGTTTCATCCGTGAGTGCGCCTAAGTACCAATCATTTTGATCCTTCGCTTGGCGAGCAAAGACCACATAGTCACCGACTTCACCGGCCAGCGCGACACTTTGATACCAATCTGTGGGCACATCACGGATAAATTGGAAGGCATCTAAGTGCTTTTCATAATTGCGCGGCAGATCCGCTGCCATTTGGATTGGGCTATAGAGCACAACGTACAAGGCGAGCTGTTTGGTCAATGTGGTTTGCACACGATTTTCTGCATCCAACCCTTTGGGCGCTAAGTCAAAAATCCCTGGGGTAAAGTCCATTGGACCCGCAAGCATGCGGGTAAAGGGTAACATGGCCGTATGTTCAGGGCTGTTTGGTGGGCTACCCCAAGCATTGTACTCTTGGCCGCGGGCACCTTCGCGGGAGATCCAGTTCGGATAGGTTCGGCGCAGGCCTGTGTCTTTAATCGGCTCGTGGGTATTGATACTGATGTGGTGTTTCGCTGCTTCAGTGACATTGTGCAAATACTCACCGACCATAAATTGGCCGTCGTGCCACTCGTGACGGGTAATGCCTTTGTCATCTATGCGCTTGATTTGGCCACCATCGGCGACATAGCCCGTCTTGACTTGAGTAACACCATGCTGCTCATACAGGGCGAAGGCATCAGCCATTTGATCGCGATAATGGGTGACTGAACCTGCGGTTTCATGGTGGCCGATTAAACGTACATTTTGCTTTGCTCCGTAGGCTGTGATGGCGGGCAGATCGAAATCAGCATAGGCCTTGGTAAAGCTAAATTGATCGCCGTTGTGGAACCAGTCGCCGTCCCAACCTTCATTCCAACCTTCTACCAGTACGCCATCAAACTGATATTTAGCGGCGAAATCCATATAACGCTTTGTTTCACTGGTGGTTGCGCCATGGGTTGGGCCCGAGCCCCAGGTATTTTCGTTTAAGTGCATTCCCCACCAAATACCGACGTATTTCCCTGGTTTTACCCAAGTAACATCGCCGAGTTTATTGGGTTCATTGAGGTTTAGGATGAGGTGCGAATTGAGTAGCCCAGTTGCTTTGTCGGCAATTTGAATGGTGCGCCATGGCGTATAAAAACCCACTTGGGTTTTGACGCGAATACCATCTGACCAAGGCGTGAGATCGGCCTTAAGTTTGCCATCGCGCTGTTGATCTAAGGTCATGGCGGCAAAGTCCACCAAGGCGGCTTCGTGGATACTTAAGTGCGTACCATCCGCGAGTTTAAAGGTGAAGGGGGTATGGGCTCTATCGACGTCTTTAAGCGCTGTGGTGCGATATAAATATTCGTAGCGATTCCAGCCGCGGGCAGGGATCCACCATGCAGTGGCTTTATCGCTCTTGCCGACATTGAACTCGGTTAACTCGTCAGTGATGGATAGCGGCGAATTGGCGGGCAGGGCAGCTTGTGGGGCTAAGTGATAGCGAAAGCCAATCCCATCGTCAAAGGCTTTAAATTCGATTTCGAGTTGCACCTTGCCATTACTTAATACAGCAGTCAGTTGATTGTGTTGATCGCGGATCCATTCCTGTTCGCCCCAAGGTTGTTGCCACTTTTCATCAGCACTTTTTTTATCGCTGCTTTTTATCTGCAATCCTTGACCGAGTTCGCCAATGGATTGAAAAACTAAGCCTAAGCGGCTCGGTTCTATGACTGTTTTACCGTAAAAATCGATTTTATATTCGGGGCGGCCAGTATCATCACTCAAGCTGATTTGAATTTGTTGGTTGGGTGAGCTGACGGTAACGGTTTTAGCAAATACGTTGGCACTAAAAAGACTCGTGACCGCAAGGGCGATGGCTGTAGGGCTTAATAGCGCTTGCGATAGCTTTTGGCACGATGAGCTCTGGCGAGTGTGGCTGTTTGTTAAGTGGCAGTCTGTTACGTGACGGGCAGTTAAGTCGCTGCGAGTGAACTGAATAGGGTTGGTCTTGATGAACATTCCTTGATCCTTGTTTTTATAACGAATGTGACTCACAGCATACTAGTGGCGATGGCTTTTTAACCGCAACGGCCTGCATACGTATTCACCATATTAAGGCGTGGCGTAACAGACGTGACGTGAAGCACTGCGAGGGCACGAACAAAAGATGTGGTTTGCTTTTGACTCGGGTAAACTGCGCGCTTTCTTTTTGCTTAAAAATGCAATTTAGCGTGGGATTTACAGTGGGATTTACAGTATTTGGAGCCGCAGTAGTAAGGTCAAACCGTGAAAATTAGCCAACGTTTACAACAGATAAACAGCATGATCACTGGTCATTACGATCATATTTGGGATTGCTGCTGCGATCATGGTTTGCTCGGTATGCTGTTGTTAAAAAGGAATGCTGCCCGCCAAGTGCACTTTGTCGATTGTGTCCCTTCGCTGATGCAGGCGCTTGAGCTGCGTTTACAACGTTTCTTTCCCGCTGACATATCAGGCCAAAATCTACACTTAAACCCACATTTAAACCCAGACATAGACCCAAACTTAAGTTGTCACACTCAGTGGCAAGTGCATTGCCTCGATGTCATGGCTTTACCGCTCGAGCAAACCAGTGACAAAGATAAACAGTTGATTATCATCGCTGGCGTGGGTGGTGAATTGCTGGTGGAATTAGTGCGGGCAATTTTAGCTCAACACCCACTGCGGCACCTCGAGTTTATTTTGTGTCCCGTGCATCATAATTACTATGTCAGGCAATCACTTTCGGCCTTAGGGCTAGGGCTTAAGTCGGAACACTTATTGGAAGAGAATCAACGTTTCTACGAAATCCTCCATGTCAGTACAATCGTGGCTCCAAATGGTCTGCCTATCACTGCTACGGGGTCGTTAATATGGCAGACGTTAGATGAAGCAAGTTTGCCGCGAGCACACCGCTACCTGTCGCAGGTGATTGGCCATTACCAACGCATGCCGGCGCACAAGCAAACTCCTGAAATTATTCACGCCTATCAGCAGCAATTGGCCCAGCTCTTGAGTGAGCATAGTGAGTTTGAATGCGCTTGAGCATTTTTCCGCTTGGGCATTACGTTGAGAACTAAGATGAGAACCAAAGATGAGCAGCTAAGATGAGGATCAGGCGAAAGAGCTGATGCATCGCGATCTCGTTGTTAATATTATGGGTAAAACGATTTTAGCATAAACCGTTAACAATCAATATTGTAATCGTTAAAACCTATTAATCACTCGGACTGGACTGAGTGTGATTATTGCCTCTGTGGCAGTTTTTGATCTGCATTTGGCGCATTTTCGTTTATGCTGCGATTCCTTTTCGGCAAATGGCTACGACGATGCGTTTATTGAGAACTACCCAAGATCCTGCGGTTAACCTACAGACGGCACGCGTTTTTTATCGCAGAGCTGCCCGCGCGATAGTGTTATCGGGTGAAGACATTTTGCTACTTTATACCCAAAAATACCGCGACTACAGCTTACCCGGAGGCGGAATTGATGATGGCGAGAGTCTCGAAGATGGACTGATCCGCGAGCTTCAGGAAGAAACCGGTGCCTTAGACATTCAAGTGTTAGCGCCCTTTGGTCGCTATGAAGAGTTTCGACCTTGGTACCGTGAAGGAGCGAATGTAGTGCACATGGAGTCATTCTGTTATGTGTGCCGTATTGACATCACACTGGGTGAGCGTGGTTTAGGTGAGACTCGATTAGAAGCCCATGAGATAAAAAATGGCATGCGGCCTGAATGGCTTAATATTCATCAAGCTATCGCCCATAACGAAGATATTCAGCGCAATCATCCCCATAAAGGCCAATCAATAGAACGTGAAACTTTTCTGCTAAAACAGATAGTGTTGGAATGTTTTTAATTTTTATCACTTTAAAATCATGTATTTAATGTATGATTTTATTTCACGCATAACTGAGTGAGCAGGGTTTGGTTAGCGATTAAACGTCGTTATTTCAACGTGCTCTTTTAAGCTGATACTGCTTCGAGCCTGTTCCTAACATCGCTAGATGTTTAATGTTATTTCTCATTCTTTTGCAGCAGCAAGGAAGGCAATGCAGATTATTTTATTGACCCACGAGCGCGAGTTAACCCGCAAAACGAATACTGGCCAACTCGCGTTAGCCGCATTCCCTGAAGAGGTGAAAAGCATCGTCTGGTCGAGAACGGCACCTGATAACGATTTAGTGGCTATGTTGGCATCGCAGCAGGCTAAACTGTTGTTTCCAGCAAGTGATACTGAGCACACTGGGCCCATTGATCATAATGCCTTAGATACGGTTTTAGCTGAGCCAGCGCTCTCGAACGCACAAGCCTTGTTAGTGCATGCGCAATCTACAGTTATAGCAGCACAACGAATGCCGAACCAAGTGGTGATTTTAGATGCGACTTGGCAGGAGGCGCGTAAGATGCTGCGCCAGAGTCCCTATCTCAAAACAGCCGCACGAGTCAGTTTGCCGCCACTTATGCCTGAATCCGCCTTTATATTGCGGCGTAATCAGCAAGAAGGGGGCTTGTGTACCGCAGAATGTATTATTGCGCTTTGGCGCCAGTGTGGCAGAGCAGAACAAGCGACGGTATTAGCGTCGCTGTTTACTGAATTGAATAGCCGTACTTGATTGCGGTGTTTGAGAGAGCGTTCGAGGAAGTGTTTGAATAGATAATTAACGACTTTTAGCTTTGACCCATAGATAAATCACCGTCAGCTGAATCACCATCTGTTAAGTCATAGTCATTTAAATCACTATCAGTTAAATCATAGTCATTTAAATAACAGTCAGATATATACACAGAAAGTGGCTCATGGCACCGCCGAGCACAAACAAATGCCAAATGGCATGGTTGAATGGAATGCGTTTACCGACGTAGAATACAACCCCTAATGTGTAAAATAACCCACCTAAGATCAATAGATTAAACCCTACCTCTGACATCGCCGCCGTTAAATCGCCCATCACAGTGACACATAGCCAGCCCATAGCGAGATACAAGACTAAGCTTAACTTTTTGAATTTGTGAATAAACAGTGTCTTAAATAGGATCCCACCAATTGCAAGCGACCAAATGGCCGTTAAAATCACTATCGACTGCGTGCCTTGTAAGCTTATCAGCATCAAAGGTGTGTAAGTTCCTGCAATTAAACAGTAAATAGCGCAGTGATCGGCGATCTTAAGTTTATGTTTCCAGCCTGAATGGCTAACGCTGTGGTATAAGGTTGAGCATAGAAAAAGCACTATGATGCTCGCACCATAAATGGCAACGCCTGTTAGTTGAATTGGCGTTAGATGATCTTGCCCTTTGAGTAACATCAGTACCAATGCAACTATGCCTGCGATGACGCCTAAGCCATGGGATACGCTATTAGCGATTTCTTCTTTAATACTATACGGCCCAGACTTAGCTGAGATGTTAGCTGGGTTTTGTTGTTCGATAACACTTTGACTCGACATGGTAGATACACACTCGCAAACGATAATGACTGAGTCTATCAGTTAGGAAAATAAACCACCATATTTAAGCGTACACTTGTAAGCTTAAATTTCGTGATTGGCTTCTATTTTTCATCTTTTAGATTTTTAACGCCGTCTTGCACTCCCATCAGTGCATCGCATTGATGATGTTACTCGCTTCAAGACGTGAGATTTAACATTCAATTTAGCGCGATTATGATCCCAATTCCCAGCCTTATTTGTCTTAACTAACAAGTGACTTATCAAGCACTGGCGTAAAGTACTGTGCTTGTAGCGTGTTGTATTCGCGTTGAACTTTACCCTGTTTGCCTCCTCTAATCTGCGTTGAGCACTCGTAAGTAAATGCAATCAATAGATAATTCGCTTTCAATATTCACCAACCCGATATTGGATTGATATTGAATTAGAGTGTAATCGTTCCACGTTAAGCATCATTGAAATCAATGGATACTATACAAAACCTAAGGATGGATTTTGCCTTTTCAACATCAACCCAAGGCCGCGCCTTTATTGACAGCATCTCCTACAGCGATAGCGATTGGAGATGATGTCGATAGTGCTTTGCTGATTTCGGTCACATCGCCAGAAGGTGAGACTTTTATCGCCTTTGATCATCAGCTCGGTGAACTGGATGCTGCTCAAACGCCTGTTTTTACCACTGATACGGAGCCATTAGCGTTCAATAGCGATGCAGGTCATTCAGCCTCTAAGCATGACATCAAAGGCATAGCTCAAGATAAAACCCAAGATTTGGTACTGCAAGAAATCCATGCTGAACATCAAGATCAACATCAACATAAATTGGTTCCTGAGTCTGAATCCAAACCTGAACTGTCTGGGACGATACAAACTAGTGCTCAGGGATTGGGGACGGGATCCGTTTTACGTGCTCGTCAGCCATATTTCAAAGAATTAAGTCTGTTATTTTTTGTGGTCTTAGTGCATGCGTGTTTATTTTTACTTATCTGTATTTTGTGGCGCCCGCAGTTAAATCCCTTCGGATTGAAGGAAATAGAAAGTCGTGGCCCTAAAGTGGCAGCGATCAAGGCTTACTTTATTTATGCTCCCGCGGTAGAGAAAGCCGAAACCTCAGAGTCCGAAACTGAGATAAAGGCCGAGGATAAGACTGAAGCGACAAGTTCTGTTACGCCTACAATTGTTCCCACGCCTCCAACTCAAGTTAAGCCTCTGCCAATACTTGAAAAGGTCATGCCTGAAACAATAGCACCCGAAAAGGCCGTCTCTGAAAAAGTAGAATCAGAAAAAGTGAACCCAGATACGGTTAAACCGAACATCACTCAATCGAGCCAATCTCAATCAAAGAAAACTCAATCAATTGCCCCAAGTGATGAACAACCCACTGAAACGATGGCAATAAAACCAACGAATACGTTGGATACCTCAGAATTAAAGCCGCAGCTTGGCGCTAAGAGCTCGCCTGCAGCAGAAGGTGAGATCACAATAGCGACAAGCTCAAGCATGATTTATTCACGCAGCAATATTTTGAACGTCAGCGCGAGCAAGCGCTCGATGATCTCGTCATTGAACAGGCCGATAAGTTCACCCGGAAATCGAATATGAGTGAAATGAGCCCAGAGATGGAGGTGCTATTTGTCCCTAATGCCGATGATTTCGGTGACACAACGAGTCTAGATTTACCCTTAGACCCAAATCGTATTGTGCGTAAAGGGGATACTTGTTATCGCGTGGTACAAGTCGGCACTCAAGTTAATCCTTACGCCGAAAATTTAGGCTTCCCATTTGACTGCAGTGGCAAAAAAATCAATCAAGCTATTGATGATGCCATTCAATCTCGATTAAACAAAATGATGCTCAAACCCCATAAATAGTGACTTTCTTTCATGATCTATTTTCACGATAATCACAACTTTGCTAGTTTAATTTAATTTACTTAATTAAAAACAACAAATTATGAATCTTTATTTTGGATTGGTAGTTAAGGTTTTTAATTACTTTTTTCCTTGTTTGTTGCTGCCGCTTCTGTCTATACTGCGCACTCATCTTGTCGGAGTGCCTCTTGGCTGAGACCGTTTATTCGGGATCCGTTGAACCTGATCAGGTTAAAACCTGCGAAGGAAACAAGCGTAATAACACATATTAAATCGCCAAAATAGACGGCTTGAACACCTGTTAACTCAGCAGTGTTTTAAGACTTAATGTTTAGATTTAATTGTTATTGAGCAGGGTAACTCAATTTTTGAAGCCAGTGTTGGCCACAAAAATTGATTGCCGTGTCCAGCTATCAACAACTCAATTCTCCAGACAAGCAACTCCATTTTTTAACGTGAGATTGCTTATGTCCAGTTCAAACCAAAACCCAGCTGTAGCTGCCAATTCGATAGAAATAACAGCGCCAGAATCGACAATCCCTAATAAATCGACAGTGCCTAATAAATCGGCTGAGTCTAGTCAATCAATCGTGCCTAATAAATCGGCTGAGTCTAGTCAATCAATCGTGCCTAAGGCGCCGAGTCGCCGCGAAACCCGCGCGCAGGCCCAAGCCTTTATCGATACGTTAGCGCCGCTGCAACATCCTAATTCACAAAAGATTTATCTCGAAGGTTCAAGTGCCGATATTCGCGTTGGCATGCGACACATTCTGCAGACTGACACGCTGGTGGGCGGAACAGATGATGCGCCTATCATGGAGAAAAATCCGCCAATCCGAGTGTACGATTGCGCCGGACCTTATTCCGATCCTGAGGCCGACATCAATGTGCGTCTAGGCCTTGGTAAATTAAGACAAAACTGGATCCTAGCCCGCAACGACACAGAGCAATTACCCTGTGCCACCTCAGATTTTACCCAACAAAGACTCGCCGACGACGGTTTAGACCATCTGCGTTTTGAGGCAGGTTCGAGTGCAATTGTCCGCCCACGCAGAGCGCTTCAGGGTAAACGAGTCAGTCAATTACACTATGCCCGTCAAGGGATTATCACGCCCGAAATGGAATATGTGGCGATCCGCGAGAACATGGCACTCGCCGAAGTACAGGATGAAATCCTCAATCGTAAAGCCAAGGGCGAAGCCTTTGGTGCCTTAGTTGGTGAACCGATTACCGCCGAATTTGTCCGCGCCGAAGTTGCCCGTGGCCGCGCGATTATTCCGCTGAATATTAACCATCCCGAAGCCGAACCTATGATTATCGGGCGTAATTTTCTGGTGAAAGTGAACGCCAATATCGGTAATTCTGCGGTGACGTCTTCCATCGAGGAAGAAGTAGAAAAGCTCGTCTGGTCTACCCGTTGGGGCGCGGATACTGTCATGGATTTATCCACGGGTCGTTATATTCACGAGACCCGCGAGTGGATCATCCGCAACTCACCAGTGCCCATCGGCACAGTGCCGATTTATCAAGCGCTGGAGAAAGTGAACGGCGTAGCAGAGGATTTAACCTGGGAAGTGTTCCGCGATACCTTGATTGAACAAGCGGAGCAAGGTGTTGATTATTTTACGATTCATGCTGGTGTGCTGCTTCGTTATGTGCCGATGACGGCTAAACGCGTTACTGGGATCGTTTCCCGCGGCGGTTCAATCATGGCCAAATGGTGCTTGAGCCATCATAAGGAAAACTTCCTCTACAGCCATTTTCGTGAGATCTGTGAGCTTTGCGTCGCCTACGATGTATCCCTGTCTTTAGGCGATGGTATGCGTCCAGGCTCGATTGCCGACGCTAATGATGCCGCCCAGTTTGCAGAGCTTGAAACCTTAGGTGAACTAGTCAAAATCGCGTGGGAATACGACGTGCAAACCATTATCGAAGGGCCGGGACATATCCCGATGCAGCTCATTAAAGAGAACATGGACAAGCAGTTAGTTCACTGCGACGAAGCGCCGTTTTACACCCTTGGCCCACAAATCACCGATATTGCACCTGGGTATGATCATTTCACCTCCGGCATAGGCGCGGCCATGATAGCTTGGTACGGCTGCGCTATGTTGTGTTATGTCACGCCAAAAGAACACTTAGGATTACCGAATAAACAAGATGTTAAGCAAGGTTTGATTGCCTACAAGATTGCTGCACACGCCGCCGATGTGGCGAAAGGTCATCCGAGTGCGCAAATTCGTGATAATGCGCTGGCAAAGGCGCGTTTCGAATTCCGCTGGGAAGATCAATATAACTTAGGACTCGATCCTGAAACCGCGCGTGCTTATCACGATGAATCTTTACCGCAGGAATCCGCTAAAGTCGCGCATTTTTGCTCTATGTGCGGCCCTAAATTTTGTTCGATGAAAATCACCCAAGATGTTCGCGCCTATGCCGCTGGCTTAGAGGCGGCACAAGCGAAAGCGGAGCAAGTTGAAGCGGCTGCCCAAGCCATGCAAGTCACAATCAAGACGCCGCAGGAGTTGGAAGCGGCAATGGCGCTAAAATCGGCACAATTTGCTGCCTCGGGTGCCGAGATCTATCAGGTGATAGACAAGCTTGTCGCCGATGTTGAGGAAGCCTAATTATGCAGGGTATTCATGGGGGGAAATTGCCCATGAATACCGAGCGCCCCGCGATTGTTTGGACTATAGCTGGTTCAGACAGCGGCGGCGGTGCCGGTATTCAGGCGGACTTGGCCACGATTCAAGATTTGGGTTGTCACGGTTGCAGCGTGATCACCACAGTGACGGCGCAAAGCTCAGTGGCGGTCACTTTAGTCGAGCCCGTATCAGCGGCGATGTTAATGGCTCAGTTGACCACTTTACTTTCAGACTTGCCACCCAAAGCAATTAAAATCGGCTTACTGGCAGATCAAACTCAAGTGGCATTGCTGGCAGATTGGATCGCGAGTTTTAAAATCCACTATTCATCTGTGCCTGTCATTGTCGATCCTGTGATGGTCGCCAGTTGTGGCGATGCATTAGCAGTAGATAACTGTCAGGATATAAAAAGTACGGCTAAATCAGCCTTAGATTTTAGGCCTTTCAAAGGTTTAATCGAACTTATCACACCCAATGTGCTTGAACTTGGGCGGTTAACTCACAGTGATGTTTCAACGAAAGCACAATTCGCTGCTGCAGCACAGGCTTTATCCCAGAGTTTAGATTGCAGTGTGCTCGCTAAAGGGGGCGATGTGAGCTTTGGCAGCACTGATATTCTTGATGATACTCATGCTAAAACTCACGATAACACTCATGCTCAAACTCAGGCTAACGTTCATGTTAGCACTCTCGATAGCAACGGCTGGGATCATGGGCTGGCCGAGGATTATCTGGTTTGCCATCAAGTACGCGCGAGCTCTGAGCTGCATCAAAATGGGCGCTTCTGGTTAGCCAGCCAGCGGGTTAATACCCGTCATAATCATGGTAGCGGCTGCACTTTGTCATCGGCCATTGTCGCCGTGTTAGCGCAAGGTTTTGTATTGCAAGATGCGGTGGTTGTTGCCAAAGCCTATGTGAGTCAAGGTTTAAGCGCAGCGATTGGCTTAGGGCAAGGTCCAGGGCCGTTGGCCCGTACGGGTTGGCCTAATGACTTGTCCCGCTATGCCAAGATAAGGCAGTGTTGTGATAATGGTATCAATCAACACCTTGATGTTGGTAATGATTTAGTTGCAACAGTTTTATCCGCAACAGATCAGGCAACCGCTCAGGTAAGAATAGCCTCGACGCAACCTCAAAATATTTTATCCCACGGTTTTAAAGTGCTCGATGCCGATCTTGGTGTTTACCCTGTGGTGAGTGACTTAACCATGCTGGAGAGTTTGTTAGCTGCGGGCGTTAAAACCCTGCAGTTACGGATAAAAACCGACATCAGCGAATTAACTACTGCAGCGCCAGCCGAATCTAATTTAGGCAAGTCTGCGCTAAGTAGATGTGAGTCAGGCAAATCTAAGTTAGGCGAACCTGAGTTAATTGGCTCCGAATTAGAAGCACAAATTCAAACGGCCATTGCCTTAGGTAAGCATTTTAATGCGCAGCTTTTTATCAATGATCACTGGCAGTTAGCGATAAAATACCATGCATTTGGGGTACATTTAGGCCAAGAAGATCTCGCCGTTACCGACTTAGCGGCCATTCAAGCCGCGGGGCTCGCGCTAGGCATATCGAGCCACAGTTATTTCGAGTTGCTATTGGCGCATCAATACTCGCCATCCTACATAGCGCTTGGGCATATATTCTCAACCACGACGAAGCAAATGCCTTCGGCGCCCCAAGGGCTCGCAAAACTTAAACATTATGTGGCGTTACTCCAAGACCACTATCCCTTGGTCGCCATTGGCGGCATCGACTTAGCTAATCTGGCAAAGGTGAAAGCCACTGGGGTCGGCAATATTGCTGTGGTGCGCGCAATAACCGAGGCTCAGGATCCAGTCGCAGCATTTGCAGAGTTGAGCCAAGCTTGGGAGCAATGTAGCTTGTCTGAAGAACTGGCTGTAAAGCATGAGTTGGTTGCTAAGCATGAGTAAAAACCAACCGCTTGCTCACGCAGAGGTTCTTTGCGACGGTACACAAAGCGCTCATACACTCAGTGATGCTGATTTCATGCGTTATTCTCGGCAAGTCTTATTGCCAGAGGTCGGTGAGGCAGGGCAATTGCAATTGGTCGACGCCAGCGTTGTTATTGTAGGGCTTGGCGGCTTAGGGCAATTGGCGGCGCAGTATCTGGCTTGTGCTGGCATTGGCAACTTGACCTTAATCGACATGGATAAGGTTGAAGTATCAAATCTGCCAAGACAATTGTTATTCAACGATGCCGACATTGGACTCAATAAGGCCCGAGTTGCCAAGCAAAAGCTCAAAGGCTTAGCGCCACATTGCACTGTTACTGCCCATGAAACAGCATTTAGTGCTGAGACATCAGCTCATCACTTCGCTGAGGTTTTACAATTAAAACAACAGGGTAAAAGAGTGCTCGTGCTTGACTGTACTGATAACTTTGCGACCCGCCAAGCCATTAATCGCAGCTGTATCGAAGCTGCTTTACCTTTAGTCAGCGCGTCAATCGCAGCATTTAGCGGCCAATTGTTTGCAGTCGATCAAGTGCAGTTCCCCTCTGGTGGTTGTTATCACTGTATTTTCCCCGTACAGACGAGAGTGTCACAGAGCTGCAGTACCCAAGGCGTACTTGGGCCGAACGTGGGCGTGATGGCGTCAATGCAATCTTTGGTGGCTATGCAACTTTTGTTGAATATGGATAGTTGTAATGAATCGAAAAGTGCCTTGTTGGGGCGTTTTTGGCGCTTCGACGCTAAATCACTTTCATGGACTGCGGCGATATTAACGCGGGATCCCCATTGTGACATATGTGGCCCCAAAGGGGCTTATCTATCATCAAATAAAGATAATCTTGAGGTTTGATATGATTTTAATTCACATAAATAATATCCCACAGTCGTTGACTGAACCGACGTCACTCGCGGCTGTGATCCTCGCGCAAGATATTGCCCTCGACTCAGTTGCTATCGTGTTGAATGCAGAGGTGGTTCCGCGCAACCGCTGGCAATCTATTCTCTGCCAACATGAAGATAAATTAGAACTTTTTTCAGCAGTGGCGGGAGGCTAATATGTTAACGATTGCCGATGTGGAGTTTGAATCACGGTTATTTACCGGAACGGGAAAATTCAGCAATAGCCAAGTGATGCTTGAGGCGATAACGGCTTCAAAATCGCAGTTAGTGACAGTCGCGATGAAAAGAATTGATTTTAAAATGGGGCTTGATGATTTACTCACGCCGTTACGTCAAGCGGGTGTGAGGCTATTGCCTAACACTTCGGGGGCGAGAAACGCCAAGGAAGCGGTGTTTGCGGCAGAGCTTGCCCGTGAAATGCTGGGAACTCATTGGATTAAGCTCGAAATCCACCCCGATCCTAAGTACCTGATGCCCGATGCAATTGAAACCTTAGCAGCGGCCAAGATTCTCTGTGATAAAGGTTTTATCGTGATGCCCTATGTGCATGCCGATCCTGTGCTCTGTCGCCGCTTGGAAGAGGTGGGCTGCGCTGCTGTTATGCCACTGGCGAGTCCGATTGGCAGTAATCAAGGTTTAGTCACTGAAAGCTTTTTAAAAATCATCATAGAGCAGGCGCGGGTGCCAGTGGTGATTGACGCTGGCATTGGCGCACCTTCACAGGCTGCGCGGGCAATGGAGCTGGGCGCCGATGCTGTGCTCGTCAACACCGCCATCGCCAGCAGCGCGTCGCCGATAGTGATGGCCGAGTGCTTTAAAGAGGCGGTGCAATGCGGCAGACGGGCCTTTGAAGCTGGGCTTGGCCGAGTACAAACGGGCGCGGTACAGACCAGTCCTCTGACAGGATTTTTAAATCAATGAGTTTTGTAGCGGAATTTGCCAACATCCCACGGGATAAACTGTTACTCGATTTGTATTCTTGCACAGCCCAAGATGTCGAACGGGCGTTAGTGAGTCCAGCAGGGGATTTGCGCAGCTTACTGGCCTTGTTATCACCTGCGGCGGAACCTTATATCGAAACCATGGCGCAGCACTCTGCGGCGCTTACGCGGCAGCGATTTGGCGCGAATCTGGGCATGTATTTACCGCTATACTTCTCGAATCTGTGCGCTAATGATTGTGATTACTGTGGCTTTAGCATGAGTAACAAACTCAAACGCAAGACCTTGAATGAGCTGGAGTTGATGGCCGAAATGGCCATTATCAAAGATAGGGGTTTCGATTCTGTTTTACTGGTGTCGGGTGAGCATGAAACTAAGGTTGGTATCGATTATTTCACGCAAATGTTGCCGCTGGTAAAGCAGCAATTTAGCCATGTGGCGATGGAGGTTCAGCCCATGAGTGAGGACCATTATTGCCAGTTAGTCGCGCTAGGTTTAGATGCTGTGATGATTTATCAGGAGACCTATCAGCCCGAGACTTATGCTCGTCACCATTCCCGAGGTAAAAAAATGGATTTTGCCTATCGTTTAGCAACACCGGACAGAGTTGCGGCGGCGGGGGTCGATAAAATTGGTCTTGGGGTGTTACTGGGGCTGGATGATTGGCGTTTAGATGCGTTAATGATGGGATACCATCTCGACTATTTGGAGCGGCGCTATTGGCGCACTCGCTTTAGTATTTCGCTGCCAAGGTTAAGGCCTTGTACTGGCGGGATCACCCCAAAAGTTATTCTATCGGATTTAGGTTTAGTACAAATGATTTGTGCATTTAGACTTTTTAATCATCAGCTTGATATCAGCATGTCGACAAGGGAAAGCCCTGAGCTGAGGGATAATCTTTTATCACTTGGAATTACTCAAATCAGTGCGGGTAGTTCGACACAACCGGGCGGCTATCAAGCACCCGACAGTCAACTCGATCAATTTGAGATAAGCGATGATCGCAGCGTCGAGCAAGTCATCGAACAGATGCAACGGCAGGGTTTTAATCCCGTATTTAAGGATTGGGAAGCCAATTGGATCACAGGATAAATAAGACCGTAAATAAATGGTGAGAATGCGGATAAAACCTGTACTTTTGCAGGTGATTGGTCAATAATTGACCCATTAATCACAGCGTGCAGGAATACCGTTATGCAAATCCAATCTGCTTATTCATCCGGTCTGCAAGGCTTGCAAAGTGCTCAATCTGGGCTCACTCAAGCAACAATAGATGTGGCTAAACCTACACCGACTCAAAGTGCGGCTCCGGCTGAATCTACAAGAGATGTTGCGCAGCCTGATAAAACCTCGGCATTACTTAACGCTAATGAGTCATTAAGACAAGGGGAAGCGTCAACAGAAGTGATTGAAACTGATTCTGAAACGATAGGTTCGATCATTAATATTAAGGTGTAAATATCATGTCGGTTGTGGCGCTATCACCTAAGGTTGGAGCGCCATCCTCTTCATTTTCGGCACATGATAAGATGCTCAGCTCGAATCTAAGCCAGAGTCAAAGCCAGAGTCACGCTAATAGCACTTATCAAGGAGCCAGCGCTCACACTGCAGGCTCCGCAAAAATTGAAGCGAGTGGTGTCCATGAACTACAGGTTACTGGAACTTCATTTGCTCCAGTTCAAGCCACGCCTATTACTTCATTAGCTGCTAACGTTTCTCAATCTCTCCACTCATCACCGAATGTGTCTTTTGCTGCTTCTAGTGCTGTTTCATCAACTACTGCATCTGTACTTCCTGTACTGAATGGTGCAAGCCAAGCACCCAAGATCGATCCTTTTTCCGTACCAACGCCAAGGAGCAATCCTCAGGTAAATACGTTAAATGATCGAGCTAGCTTACATGCCGATGCGAGTTTTAGTTTGTTAACAGGACCAAGATCCATTTCTGGTGTACGCGGGGGACAGATTGCGGCACCTATTTCTACTCAGGTATTTTCGCCAGTCGCGGGTACGAGTAATAGCGGACTTGGGGTAAATTCCTTGGCTACAATAAGTCCAAATCTCAGTGTAACGAGCAATATTCCCGTTGATATTTTTACGCCTCTGAGTCCATCAATTGGCACTAGTGGTACTGATATTCCTGCTTTCAATCCATCTAGCACGGGTGATGTTTCTCCAATAATGCCTGATTTAGCTGCAGTGTTTGGACCACAAACTATCTTTACTGGAACTGCGTTAGTTGATCCCACTACGTCTGATTCTGCAATCAACAGTTCTGTAAATAAGAGTGCTGTAAATAAGAGTATAGCAACGAGTGCAGGGCCTGTTGGCCAGTCAAACTCTGCGCAAGCCGTAGATCAATCCGCTAGCAATGATGTTGTTCAACCGACTGTGGCAGAGCAATTTACTCAAGTTTTCGGTGAAGCTGAGGCTCAAGCTAGTCCTGTAGATGCTCCTGCGACAGCGTCTAACCCAGATGATAGTCAACAAGTCTTAGCTGCTGTCTTTGCCCCAAATGATAATCAGCTTGAAAAGCAAGTACGGGAAGAAGAATCGCAGAAACAGCAAATTGCAGCAGCGGAAGAGGCAAAGCAGCAATCACTGGTTCAACAGGCTCAGGAACAAGAGATACAAGCCCAAGAAAAAGCGCAGGCGCAACAGCAACAACAGGTTGATTCACTTAAGGCCAGAGATTCTGAGGTTAAAGCCCATGAGCATGCCCACGCAACCGTCGGAGGACAATACGCTCAGAGCCCGAGTTTTAAGTATGAAAAGGGTGCTGATGGCCAACGTTACGCCACCGATGGCGAAGTGCAGATTGATGTCTCTCCTGTGGGAGGCGACCCGCTTGCAACGATAAACAAAATGAAGCAAGTTTATGCCGCAGCAATGGCTCCTGTTGACCCGTCATCAGCGGATATCCGTGTTGCCGCGGAAGCCTTGCAAAAAATGAATGAAGCTAAGGTGATGCTGGCAGAGGAGCGACAAAAACAAATTGTTGACTTGCAAACGGCTCAAACATTAATAGACGCGGATGCTCAAATCAAAGAGTTGCCACCGTTAGAAAAACATACACCTGTGGTGACGGGAGATGTTGATGAGTCAGGTAATATTGTTCAACCCCAAGAGGCTGTATTCACCCCAGCCTCTACTGCGCTTGATAAGCTAAAACAAGCGATCGAGGCGCAAACGGTCAACACGAGAGTCATTGATACGGGTTCGAAAACCTCTTCTGATATCAGTGACTCAGTCACTACATCGACCACAGTGGAAACGATTGAGCCACCGACCGCAACTTTAGCATTTGGAGAAGCTTCAACTTCAGCGGATTTAGCGACGGGTTTTATCTCAAGATCCGATAGTGTTGCAAGCCGTTATTATGCCGCGGTTGCACAAGCTAGTGCCGGACCTTCAGCTCGTGTCGATATGACGTCGCAAGCCAATATTCAGCCTTCTTATCTGGCATCTTCAAATGATCTGCCTAGCAATTTGCAATCTACGGATGTTTTGTCCGCAAACAATGTAAATGAGCAGTCTTCAAATATCAGTGCTAGCGCGAATACGAATGTGTCTTTGCAGAGCGAGTTATATGTTGAGGATGACCTCTTGCAGGAGACGGGATTTATTCAGCCGCAATATTTGGGTTATCAACAAGCACGCTATGTCGACTTTAGTGTGTAAGATTAGGCTTTAACTATTCCCATGATTCGCTGTTCATCATCTTTTTCGAAACAACCTCTCAGTACCACTAAGAACTAAGCATTTTATCAGCAGTTGGCATTTATCATTTGGCTCACTCGAATTGATAACTCTTTTTGTATCTTGCTGTTAATGACTATTCGTCATTTCAATTCCATGCTGTTTTAAAATCAAGGAAGCAAGCAGTTTTGATGCAGGCCCTTGTTGATCTCTTTTAGGGATCACTAAGCTCAACATGATGCGACGTTTTTGGCTGCCCTCAAGATGTAAACGTACTAGATTACCCGAAGCCAATTCTTCTTGGACTAAGAAAGAGGGGATCCAACAGAAACCAATGCCTTGATTTAAAATGACTTTAGCTTCATGGAAGTTAGAGACAGTCCAGCGCTGCTCAGCTTTGAGCCAGCCGATATCAATGTTGGATTGCACTCCAGTATCTTTAATCACTAACTGTAAATATTGTGCCAGTAGTTTATCGTCTTCAATTGTGCCTAAGTCAGCGAGTGGGTGATTTGGATGACAGACGAGGTAGAGTTCTTGTTCACATAAGGGTTCGGATAAATACCCTTTAGGCGGCACCCCTGCACAGATAGCAATATCGACTTTACTCTGCAGAATGAGCTCTTGAGTGCCGGTGATCACTGAGTCCAGCATGATGATTCGAGTGCCACGACTGTGGGGTAGAAACGCATTGAGGGCACACACTAAGCTTTCCATCGGATAGATAATTTCACGGGCAATCGTGAGTGTCGGCTCCCACCCTTGTTCAAGATTACTCGCAAGTTGTTCTAACTCGTTGACGGCTTGGGTGACATGCCGTGAGCGGCGCAGCAGCACTTCGCCCTGCGGGGTGAGATAGGCTTTACGGCCTTTGACTTCGAGTAGCTCGATACCTAATTGATGCTGTAATTTGGCAACGGCATGGTTAAGTGACGATTGACTCTTGTTGAGTTTTTCGGCCGCTTGGGCATAGCCGCCAAAATCGACCACCGCTTGCAAAATACGCCATTGTTCTAAGGTAGATTTAGCTCGAGTCATTATAATCTCAAAAAACCGATAGATTGAGGCTTATAGTGGCCACTTCTTACGACTTTTTCAATTAAATATCATAGAGTCAGTCGTTTTCACGACATACAGCTAACTATGTCGCGCTAAGTTATTAAGGTGATAGAGAGGCGAATCATGACGATTAGCTGTGTTTGCGCCCGAGCGAGTCACAAACACATCCTAAGCATTAACACTTAAAACGCACAAGAACCTGTTGCGTCGAAAGCTTGGGTGTTGGAATTGTCAGCATGTTCTGAAGCGGTGCTATTTGAAATTCTTTGGATCAGCGCAGCACTATCAACGGGGGCGCCAATGACCGCTTTTAATTGGTCACTTAAGCTCAAAGCGTCTTCATTGATGACTAATACATTGAATAATTTTAGTTTGTCTTGGCAGTTGAATGTGGATTGAGCTACCAGCTGGGCTAGCGATGCTTGCCAGAGTGATTGGTAGTAGAGCGGTCCTTCGTTGGCGATAGCATTGAAGCTATAAGGATAATCCTGTGTTTGTGGCCAGTCTTGACCAAAGCTCGCATTAAACTCCGCACCGAGATCGGGGTAGACTTGTGCACTTGAGTTTTGGTAAAAGTTGACTGCAACCTTAGCGCGAAAGACTTTAAGCTGCTTCGAATAAGCTTTAGCCAGTGTTTCACGCTCCTGTAAATAGGTGTGCTCAAACTGCGGAAAGAGTTGATGGCGCAGTACTTCTGCTAACCAAAGACTCGCCACAAAATAGCTATCTTGACTCTGTCCCATGGCATTGTTGAGGTAGAAATGGCTCGCTTTAGCAAGAGAAGTGACAGCCTCTGCGATAGACTCGGTTAATTGCTCAATGTCTTTGTAGTTACTCAGCTGTGGCTTGAGATCTAAAGCTTGTTGTCCAAATTGCTGGCCGAGTACACTTTGGCGCAATGTCTGCTGTTGACTACCTTGCTGTGGATTTGGGTTGTACGCCACATAGATTTCACCTAACAATCTTTGCTGGTGGTAGACCCTAACGATATGCGGCCGATTAGGAACGGTTGGTATTTTCTCGACCTTAGCGGTTTCTATGGTCTCAAAGTGTAAACCAAACACTTGCAGATAAGTAAAGCTGCGACTCAAGACGTCAGAGGTTTGCCATGTCGGCCCCTTGGCTGATGCTTGTTGTGACAGGGTTCGCCCAATATCCCAAGGAGCCACCTGCAGATCTTGGGTTTGGCTATCGAGAAAGGCTTTGACTAATTCAGGGGACGATAACTGCTGCGAACTAAGCGCTAATGCGCTGTAATCGGTAAAGCCTGCAGCAGTGGCGGCTTGTTGGCGCTGCTCAGCAATTCGCTCTAATGCCGTTTGGTTGGTTTCACTGGCTCTGGCTTGGTAGGCCTGCCATACATTTTGGCGACATACGGCGTTTTCTTGCGTCAGTAAGTAACTGGCGATAGTGCCAGAAAAGTCGCTCTGCTTTGAACTGTCGGGCTTCGGCTCGTCACTTTTATCCTCTTTTTTATGCAGATGTTGCTGCTGAGTCACTTCGGGTTGGCATTGGCTGTCATTGAAGGCAAGACTAAATTGTTGACTGCCTAACCCTTGGCTTATGCTGGCTTGTGCAGTATGTAATTTCGCTTTCTCCTCGGCGCTCCAATGCTGTTGTAGTAACTGTTTAAGCTGTTGGCTCAGCAGTATTTGTTCTGCATTGCCTTGGGCTAAGGCGTAGGCTAGTTGACTCCATTCAGTTTGGCTGAGAAGTTGCGACAGGGTGTCGGCGAGGTGTAGCTGGCATTGCAGTAGACCCTCGCGTTCCTCGCTTGGTAAGTTAAACCCACGGTAATAGTTGAGCCTGTCGTTGATATTATTAAGCCCTAACATCTGTTGCTCAAAAATAAGCGCGCGCTGGGCCAAGGTTAATTCAGACGCAGTTAAACGTGCATTGGCGAACACAGTCGCGAGATCAATACTTGGCAAACGCAGGCATTGTTCAACTAAGAGGGGAACAGGGCTTGGCGCCGCATAGGCGGCATTCGTAACATAAAGGCTCAAGCCAAACAGGCTAACCAGTAAAGTGGGTTTTAACATGGGTTATGTGTTCTGCATCTGTGATGGAATGAGTTAACTTTGACTTAGTATCCAATTGAGTTAGCTTCAAGTCATTGTTATGCATGAAACCCTGTTCTGTTCTGGATGTCAACGATAAGGGTGGGAGTCGCAAATGTATTGCTATTCAAGGAAGGAGTTACACTGAGCTGCTGAACACTTACATATTCCAGATGTACTAGAGGAATGGTGTTCTTTCGGCTTTTGATATCAGCCATTACCAACTCAAACTCTGAGGACGTAATGACTGATATTCGCTTACTTCAGACTGAAAAGGTTAGTTTAAATCCTGATTAGGCTGATTTTTTACTGCGATAATCGTGGCGCGTTTGGGCGCAGGATAACCTTCAACCGTTTTGGTGATGTCGTTAGGATCTAGGTATTCAACCAGTGATTCGTTGGGCATCCAGTCGGTACGGCGTTGCTCGGCAAGGGCTGTGACATCGGTATCGACACAACGGATATCAGTGAAATCACACTTTTTTAACCATAGCATGAGCGCGGCAACGGACGGAATGAACCATACATTATTCATTTTGCCATATCTATCTTGAGGCACGAGTACGGCATTTTCGTCGCCATCTATCACCAAGGTTTCTAGCACGAGCTCACCACCGGTGCGCAATTGATCACGCAGCTGTAACAAGTGATCGATAGGCGAACGTCTGTGATATAAAACGCCCATGGAGAAAACTGTGTCAAATGCATCGAGCGGTGGCAGCTCTTCAATACCCAATGGTAACAGGTGTACAGGGTGATGTGTGCCCGCTAAACGTTTGACGGCTTCAAACTGACATAAAAACAACGGCGAAGGGTCGATACCGACGACACGTTTGGCATCTGAGCCCAACATGCGCCACATGTGATAACCACTGCCACAACCGACATCGAGCACAGTGCGGTTGTTTAGCGGCGAAATATGTTGCTTAACGCGGTCCCATTTCCAGTCACTGCGCCATTCGGTATCGATGTGGATGCCATGAATGTGGAAGGGGCCTTTACGCCATGGCATAAACAAACGCAGCAGGTTTTCAAGCTTCTCTTTTTCGCCTGGGCTAAGTTGCTCGCCGCTACCGACGGTCACGCTATCGATAAAATCTATTTGATCTGGTGCAGGATAGTGCAGCTTGTTGAGCACTTTTTCCCACTTTGGCAGGTTGCCGTGTTTATGATCCCGTTGCCACTTGCCTAAAATGCTCGGCAGGGTTTCGAGCCAGTGTTGTAGATTTGAATCGGCGATTTGTTGGTAAAACGAGCTAAAGCTGATCACTTGATGGCCACCATAGAAGCAAAGTTAAAGCATTGGAACCAGAGACTAAAGTGACTAAAGCCTTGGCTGGTGAGTCGTTGTTGATGCGTGGTTAAGGTGTCTGGCTTCATGACATTTTCCAGCGCACTGCGTTTTTGGCTGATCTCAAGTTCGCTGTAACCATTAGCGCGTTTAAAGTCTAAATGTTGCTCTTCCAATAGGGTTTGGATAGGAGCATCTTCGAAGCGAATTTTTTCTGATAGTACTAACATCCCGCCGGGATTCAGACCTTGATAAATCTTCGCTATCAGGGTTTCTCTGTCTTCTGGCGGTAAAAATTGCAAGGTAAAGTTGAGTACCACCAATGACGCATTTTGAATATCGATATCGCGAATATCACCGCAAACCAGATCGACATCCGTATCGCTGACATAGGCATTCAGGTTCTCTTGGCAGCGTGCGACCATAGATTCACTGTTATCTACAGCAATAATGCGACATTGGCGGCCTTGGATTTGGCGACGAATACTTAAGGTCGCAGCACCGAGTGAGCAACCCAAATCGTAAATTTGAGTATTTGGCATGACGAAACGATCTGCAAAATCGCCTATGGTATTGATAATTTGCGCATATCCAGGCACTGAGCGGCGGATCATGTCACTGAATACGCCTGCTACACGGTTATCAAACTGGAAATCGCTAATATGCTCGCTCGCTTGAGCGTAGATAGTGTCTTGAGAAACGTTCATCTGAGATTTTTCATGGGAATTCAACTGTGCATTTTAACGAATCAGAGCGATTAGCAGCAAGTCTCATGCTAGTAATTTGCGATAAATTTTTGTCTAATACTTAATAGATAACAAAATCGTTACATGTACATCAAGTACTAAGGGCTCAACTTGAAGTTTGTGATCCACTTAATTGTGATCTTGTGCAGCTGTTTTTTGAGCATAACGGGGCAGGCAAGTCCGTTGTCCTCTGAGCCATTAATCATCGTTATGGGTGAGGATAGCTTTCCCTATCAATATGTCGACAACGATGGCGAGCCGACTGGATTACTGGTTGATTTATGGAAAGAGTGGGCTAAACAAAGCCATACCCAAGTCGTTTTTGTGGCGCGCCACTGGCATGAGTCCCTTGATCAACTGCGGCAAGGTAAGGCGCAAGTGCATATCGGCATGGGGAAAATCCCAGAGCGAGAGCAAGAATTTGATTTTGCAGTGCCCATTGCGGATGTGGGCACTTTTTTGTATTTGCATAAATCCTTGCAGGGCAAAAAATCCATCAAAGAACTGATCCCCTTTCAAATTGGTGTGGTAGCGGCTTCATCCCATGAAGCGGAATTACACCGTATCGAACCGCAGCTTGTGTTTAAACGCTACGAAAGTCGTGAGAAATTATTGGCAGGGGTCGCCGCGGGCGAGATCGTAGTCTTTGCGGGGTTAGAAGGCTATTTGAAAGATCCCGACTCATCCCAAGAGATTGCCGCAAACTTTCCCAATACTGCCCGCCTTCAAATTAAGGCGATGCAGTTTGTACCCGCAGTTCAAAAGGGCAATCTTGCATTAGTCGATAAAATCAATAAAGGTTTCACTGCGCTCGATGCGCACTTTATTCAGCAAACGGAGCGACGTTGGCTTGGCTATCAACGTCAACAAGCTGGACTCGTTATTTCGATGCAACTGGGCGTCGAGCCTTTTGTGGACTTAGGTGTCGATGGTTTACCCCATGGCTTGTATGTGGACATGTGGCAGCTTTGGTCTGAGAAAACGGGTATTGCCGTTGATTTTATTTCTGGTGATATGAACTCTAGCGTGGACGATGTTCGTCGTGGTCTCGCCGATGCCCATATAGGTTATCCTGAAAGTGATGATGTTAAAACGGGCCTTACTCAGGCTTGGCATTTATATACAGTGAAGAGTCGACTCTTTCTCTATCAGCAACAGTTAACCGATTTAGACAGCTTAAAAGGTAAACGTATTGGTGTGGTGCCGACAGCGCCTTATTTGGTGGATTTGCGTAAAGCATTACCCCAAGTGTCACTGCGTTATTACGACAGTATGGATGCCATGGTGGCGGGGGCGAGGTCTGGAGAAGTTGTCGGTTTTATCGCCGCGGGTGCATGGACATCCCATTATTTACTGCTCAATAAAGGCTGGTCTGACTTTAGCCAGTATCCTGATCTCGAATTTAGCACCAACATTTATGTGCTGACCCGTAGCGATGATGCTGGCCTTACACAGAGGATAGCCAATGGGTTTAACAGTATTAGCAATCAAGAATTTGCTGAGATTGAACATAAATGGATGCTCAATCCTAAAGATCATGTTTTTACCCAAGCTGAGCGCCATGTCAGCTTAAGCCCCGCTGAGCAGGCCTATGTGGAAAGCGTAGGCGAGCTCAAAGTCGGTTATCTAAAACAATGGCCACCGATGGAGTTTATGGATGAACAGGGTGAGTTTGCGGGGATCAATAGCGATATCGTCAAATTGCTCAAGGAACAACTCAAACTTAAGCTCACGCCCGTTGCCTTTGATGATTGGCATTCGTTAATCGAGGCGTTGCAAAAGGGCGAGGTGAGTTTAGCCGGCAGTGTCGCGCAAACGGCGGAGCGCCAGCAGCGTTTAGCGTTTAGTGAAGCCTATTGGCCATCGCCGTGGGCCTTAGTGTCGCAACTGGAACAAGTCTCGGTTTTTAATATTGCTCAGCTCGCAGGTCAAAGGGTGGCTGTGGTTGAGGGATATCATTTAGTGGCGCAATTGATGAGTCTGGAGCCTTCGCTCAAGTTAGTCATAGTGCCAAATACGCAGGCCGGATTAGCGGCCGTGACGAATGGCAATGCGGATGTGTTTATCGATAAAGTGGTGACTTTAGCTTCTGAGCTTAAAACCAGCCACTATCCGACACTGAAAATGTCGCTGCTCAGTGATCTCGCCGATCAGCATAGTCATATTGGTGTTTATCCTCAATTTGCGCCGCTGGTGCTGCTGATTAATAAAGCTTTGGCTTTGGTTGATGCTCAACATCAGCAAAAAATATATACGCGCTGGGTGTCATTTTCTGTGGCGACAGAGAGTGCTAAATATCTGCAATGGCTGCGTTATATCGTATTTGGCGTAATAGTCTTATGCTCAGTGATGGTGGCGGTGTTGTTAGTGAATCGCCGCTTAAATCGTGAGATCACCCAGCGATTGGTGGCAGAAAAACGTTTGCTGCATGTGGCTAATCATGATGCTTTAACTCAGTTGCCCAATCGCGCCTTACTTGATGACAGACTAACCCAAGCTTTGCTATCTCATCGCAGAGAACAGGCACATTTCGCTTTGTTATTCATCGATCTCGATGGTTTTAAACAAATCAATGACCAACACGGTCATCCCATTGGCGATGAATTACTGGTACTGGTCGCCCAAAAGTTAACCAAGGTTATCCGTGGCTCAGATACCGTTGCGCGATTTGGCGGCGATGAGTTTGTTATCCTGCTAAATCGTGTGCAAGATCTCGATGCCGTTACCCAAGTAGCTGATAATATTCTACAGGCACTGTCGAGCCCTTTGCTTATTCTAGGCGTCAGTGTCAGCATAGCCGTTAGTATCGGCGTGGTGATTTACCCCCGCGATGGTGACACAGCGATAGGTTTGTTGAAAAAAGCCGATCAGCTGATGTACCAAGCAAAAAGTAGCGGCGGGCGTTGTTATCGCTCAGCTTGATGTTTTTTTGAACGCTCATGCTCAGATAGTGCGTTCGCCTCTAGTCAAGGGCGTAAAACTGTTTGATACTTCACCGCCTAAGTGTGAAGTACTTTGGTAATCGGCATTATTTTACTATAATGCCGCTTTTATCTCGTTTTGATTATTTCCAAAGCACCGGTTTCCGGATAAAGGATAGAGTTAGATGCGCAGTCATTATTGTGGAGACGTCAATAAGTCTCACGTTGGACAAGAAGTTACCTTGGTAGGTTGGGTTAATCGTAGCCGTGATTTGGGTGGCGTTGTCTTTTTAGATTTAAGAGACAGAGAAGGTCTCATCCAAGTGGTCTATGATCCAGACTTACCTGAGGTGTTCAATGTCGCTAGCACGCTGCGCGCTGAATTTTGCGTTCAGGTCAAAGGCTTAGTTCGTGCCCGTCCTGATAGCCAAGTCAATGGTCAAATGAAGACGGGTGAGATTGAAGTCTTAGGTCAAGCCTTGACGATTATCAATGCTGCCGATCCACTGCCATTGAGCATGGATAACTACCAGAACAACAGCGAAGAGCAACGTCTTAAGTATCGTTACTTAGATTTACGTCGCCCAGAAATGGCGCAGCGATTAATTTTCCGCGCTAAAGTGACCAGTTCTGTGCGTCGTTTCCTCGACTCAAACGGTTTCTTAGACATAGAAACCCCGATCCTGACCAAGGCAACCCCAGAAGGTGCCCGCGATTATTTAGTACCAAGCCGTACTTATAAAGGTCAGTTCTTTGCCTTGCCACAATCGCCGCAGCTGTTTAAACAGTTACTGATGATGTCAGGCTTTGATCGTTACTACCAAATCGTAAAATGCTTCCGTGATGAAGACTTACGTGCCGACCGTCAGCCAGAATTCACCCAAATCGATATCGAAACGTCTTTCATGAGCTCTGAGCAAGTGATGGCGAAAACCGAAGAGATGATGCGTGGTCTGTTCCTTGAAATGCTGAACGTCGATCTCGGCGAGTTCCCGCGCATGACCTACAACGAAGCGATGCGTCGTTTTGGTTCAGATAAGCCAGATTTACGTAACCCATTAGAGCTGGTGGACATTGCCGATTTACTCAAAGAAGTGGAATTTGCGGTATTCTCTGGTCCTGCGAACGATGAAGAAGGCCGTGTTGCTGCGCTGCGTATTCCGGGCGGCGCTGCGCTGTCTCGTAAGCAAATCGATGATTACACTAAGTTTGTTGGCATCTATGGTGCTAAAGGCTTAGCATGGATGAAGATTAATGATCTAAGCCTTGGCTTAGAGGGCATTCAATCACCTGTGCTGAAATTCTTAAACGAAAGCATAGTCAATGAAATCGTCAGCCGCACTGGCGCGCAAACTGGTGACATTATCCTGTTTGGTGCAGATCAGGCGACTGTGGTTGCCGAATCTATGGGCGCACTGCGTCTTAAAGCGGGTGAAGATTTCAGCTTATTACAAGGTGAATGGCGTCCACTGTGGGTAGTTGACTTCCCAATGTTTGAGAAAATCAACGGCAACTTCCACGCGGTTCACCATCCGTTCACCGCACCGCGCGGCGTAACGGCGGCAGAACTTGAAGCTAACCCAGCAAATCGCGTTTCTGATGCTTACGATATGGTATTAAACGGCTGCGAATTAGGCGGTGGTTCAGTGCGTATCCACAACCAAGAAATGCAGTCTGCGGTATTCCGTATTCTGGGCATTACTGACGATGAGGCTAAAGAGAAATTCGGATTCCTGTTAGAAGCGCTGCGTTACGGCACACCGCCACATGCTGGTTTAGCGTTTGGTTTAGACCGCATCATCATGCTGATGACGGGCGCAAGCTCAATCCGTGATGTGATGGCGTTCCCGAAAACCACCACTGCCGCTTGTCCGCTGACTAACGCGCCTGGTTTTGCCAATCCGCAGCAATTAGCTGAACTGGGTATTGCCGTGGTTGAGAAAGCTGTTAAAGCGGAAGACTGATCTTTTGTAAGAGGGCTTTGTAAGGCGACTTTTGTAAATCGACCTTATTCAAATCGACATTATGTAAATCGTTTTAGTGTAACTCGTTTTAGTGTAAGTCGATTGACGTTAGCCTTGTCAGTTATTTTTAGTCGTACCGAAAACCGAGGCATGAGCCTCGGTTTGTTTTAGTGAACCGCCATTCCACCGCTTATCAATATCTGTTAGTTCAATCCTTTAAGTAAATAGCCGTTATTTAGTCTCATTCCATATTCGGCTCTTGATAAGCTTTGCGATGGCACCTAGATGATACCTAAGTAGAGGAGACTTCCCATGGCAGGTCACAGTAAATGGGCCAACATTAAGCACCGTAAAGCGGCTCAAGATGCTAAACGCGGTAAACTCTTTACTAAATTCATTCGCGAGTTAACCGTTGCAGCCCGTGAAGGTGGCTCAGATCCCGACTCTAATCCACGATTACGTGTCGCCATCGATAAAGCCCTCGGTGGCAATATGACCCGAGAAACGGTTGAGCGTGCGATTAAACGCGGCGCCGGTGAATTAGAAGGCCAGCAACTCGAAACCATTCTCTATGAAGGTTATGGCCCAGGCGGCACTGCTGTGATGGTTGAAACCATGACGGACAATCGTAATCGTACTGTGAGTGGTGTACGTAATGCGTTTAGTAAATCGGGCGGTAACTTAGGCACGGATGGGTCGGTTTCTTATCTGTTCACTCAGCGTGGGGTGTTATCCTATGCGCCGGGAACTGATGAAGATGCATTGATGGAAGCGGCGCTTGAAGCGGGCGCGGAAGATATTGTCAGCTATGATGATGGTGCTGTGGATGTGTTTACTGATCCCGTTGATTTCTATACGGTGAAAGAGCAGCTCGATAAAGCCCATTTTGTGGCGGATAATGCCGAAATCGCGATGATAGCCTCGACGAAAGCTGAGCTTGATCTAGAAACCGCCGAAAAATTTATGCGCCTTATCGACACCCTTGAAGATCACGATGATGTGCAAGAGGTGTATCATAATGCGGAAATCTCCGATGATGTGATGGCAAGCCTAGGCTAGATAGAGTGTGAGCTGAATTGGGGCTTCAATTGATGCCAATTTCAACTCGCAAATGCTAACGTAGGAACAGGGACGCAAATGTAGATCCCATATTAAGGTATTGAATGGCAATTATTTTAGGTGTTGACCCAGGTTCACGGATCACAGGCTACGGCGTGATCCAATGTCAGGGACGGCATCAGATTTACCTCGGCAGTGGTTGTATTCGCACTTCGTCTGAAGAGCTGCCTGGCAGGCTCAAGCAAATATTTGATGGGATCACTGAGATTATTCGTCAGTATCAACCGGACGAATTTGCGATTGAGCGCGTATTTATGGCAAAAAATGCCGATTCTGCGCTCAAGTTAGGCCAAGCACGCGGCGCGGCCATTGTTGCTGCCACAGTCGCCAATTTACCTGTGGCCGAATACAGTGCGACTCAAATTAAGAGCGCCGTCGTGGGTACGGGGCGAGCACAGAAAGCCCAAGTACAACACATGATCCAACAACTACTTAAATTACCCGCTGCCCCACAAGCTGACGCCGCAGATGCACTCGGTGTTGCTGTGTGTCATTATCACACCAGCCAGAGTTTAATTGCATTGAGTGGCCGGGCAACGGCAAGAACATACGGACGGTACAGATGATAGGTCGTTTACGGGGCGTGCTCGTTGAGAAACAAGCACCAGAAATTTTGATCGATGTTAATGGTGTTGGTTACGAGTTGCAGATGCCGCTTACTAGCTTTTATGAGCTGCCTGAAGTTAATCATGAAACTATGGTCTACACCCACTTTGTGGTTCGTGAAGATGCACAGCTTCTCTATGGTTTTATCACTAAGCAGGAAAGGGCGTTATTTCGCTTACTGATCAAGACCAATGGTGTCGGTCCCAAGCTCGCACTGACCATTTTATCAGGCATGACAGCCGCAGAATTTGTGGGCTGCGTTGAGCGCGATGACATAGTGACCTTAGTGAAATTACCGGGTGTCGGCAAGAAGACCGCCGAGCGGTTACTGGTAGAAATGCGCGATAAGCTCAAGAGCTTGATGGAAGCCTCCGCAGGCTCAGAGCGTGAGTTCGTGCTGCAATCCAATTACTCACCCGCACCGACAGTCAATAGCGCCGAAGAAGATGCTATTTCAGCTTTAATTTCACTGGGTTATAAACCACCGCAGGCGAGCAAATCGGTTTCTGCAGCCTACAAAGAGGGCATGGATTCAGAAACCCTGATCAAAGCCGCCCTTAAATCGATGCTTTAATTGAACAATGATGATAATTAAGATGAAAGCTGCGATAAGGAATAACAATGATTGAGGCAGACAGACTCATCCAGCCGCAGATCCAAGCTCAAGATGAATCCATCGACAGGGCGATGCGCCCTAAAATGCTCGATGAATACACGGGTCAAGATGACACTCGGGCACAGCTTAAGGTGTTTATTCAAGCGGCAAAGAATCGTAATGAAGCCTTAGATCATATGTTGATTTACGGTCCGCCGGGATTGGGTAAAACCACCTTAGCCATGATTGTTGCGAACGAGATGGGGGTGAACATTAAATCCACCTCTGGGCCTGTGCTGGAAAAAGCGGGCGATCTCGCCGCACTTTTGACCAATCTCGAATCCGGTGATGTGTTATTCATCGATGAAATCCACCGATTAAGCCCTGTGGTGGAGGAGATTTTGTATCCAGCGATGGAAGATTATCAGCTGGATATCATGATAGGTGAAGGGCCGGCAGCGCGCTCTATCAAGCTTGATTTACCGCCGTTTACTCTAGTGGGTGCGACAACACGGGCAGGAGCTTTGACTTCACCACTTCGGGCGCGTTTTGGGATCCCGCTACGGCTTGAATTCTATAACATCAAAGATTTAAGCACCATAGTCACGCGTTCGGCGCAGGTGATGGAACTGGATATTGATGCTGAAGGTGCATTTGAAATCGCACGCCGTTCACGTGGTACACCGCGGATAGCTAACCGACTGCTTCGCCGCGTGCGGGATTACGCGCAGGTGAAGCATGATGGCGCTGTCACTAAGTTTGTTGCCGACCATGCACTAGACTTGCTGGATGTTGATAATGAAGGTTTCGATTATATGGACCGCAAGTTACTACTCGCCATTATCGATAAGTTTATGGGTGGCCCAGTTGGACTCGATAACTTAGCTGCAGCCATAGGCGAAGAGCGCGAAACCATTGAAGATGTGCTAGAGCCATTTTTGATCCAGCAAGGCTTTATCCAACGCACGCCCCGCGGCCGTATTGCAACCGCACGGGCATATCAACATTTTGAGTTGATCAAACCCGAGTAAATATCAGTTTGATGATTTATATGGTTAAGAGGCGGCCTGAGAGTCGCCTTTTTTATGGGAAAAATTTACCTTTGCATACAATTTGGGTGAAGTAAAAGCGATATTTAAACAAATTAAGGGGCGGTAATTGGAGGGGATAATGAGCTTTTATGAGTTGATAGGTATAAATTCTCATTATTAAATTGTATCAAAACTCCAAAGTATTATGGCTGTTTTCAGCTCGTTATTTAGACGTTAATAATGGATTTTATATAGAAATCTATATATTTACAGCTATCTACTGATGCCCTTTATTTATCAACAAGTGTATCAGCGTGGTGTGTTTGTTGAGCTAAAGTCTGAGATCTTCACTATTAAGGTTGATTTTTTCTCTGAGATTAATTTAATTCAACAAATTGGATTTAGGCCATTAAATTCTCAAAACAAATAGTCGCTACAGTTACCTTTTTTAGGTTTTTCATACGGAACAACTTGTAATGATATTGTTTTGTTTTTATTGATGGCTTTGTTTTTATGCATAGATAACACAATTGATGCTGATTGTATCTTTTGTTATGTACTGATTTAGCGAGATTATCTTAATTATTATGGCTATTTCTAGTTGCTCACGCCTATAGATATGCAGTTTAAGTGGTAGTTAATCAATACTTCATTCCAATTCAAGGCTCTCGCTGTATCGAATAAGTGTGATGTATATCACACTTATTGGTATTGAATATGTTTCGCAAAAGTAATTTGTTAACAGTGTTAATCACTGGTAAATCATTATAATTAAGGCTTAATCTCTGTGTAATTATATATATTAAGTCTTATTGAAAATAAAAATCATAAAATTAAACAAATTAACTCAAATTTATTAACATTAATTTTTTATTGGTTAATATTTTGAGCATTGACGGAGTTAAAGTGAATCATCAGTATCGAGTGCAACACTAGTACAGCAATAGTTGTACAAGCTGTAAGCATAAAAATAATAGTAAGATCTAGGGAGCATTCATACATGATCAAAAGAACGAAAGTTGCGTCAGCTATTAATTTAGCTATCGTTGCATCTATCACTACAGGTGCATTTGTTACGTCAAGCGCATTTGCTGCTGAAGAAAAAGCAAAAGTTGAACGTATTGAAGTTACAGGTTCACGCATTCAACGCCAAGATATGGAAACAGCATCTCCTGTGACCGTTATCGATGCTGCTGCGATTAAAGCGGAAGGTTTCACTTCTGTTGACCAAATGCTGCAAGTACAGACTTCGATGGCGGGTGCGGCAGTGGGTTCAACCACAAACAACGGTGCTGACGGTGTTGCCCAAGTTGACTTACGTGGTATGGGTTCACAACGTACGCTTGTGTTATTGAATGGTCGCCGCATGGTTAACTCAGGTTCAGGCGCTGATAGTGCAGTGGATCTGAACTCGATTCCAGTCGCTATGATTGCGCGTGTTGAAATTCTGAAAGACGGCGCATCAGCGGTTTACGGTTCTGATGCCATTGCTGGTGTAGTGAACATTATCACGAAGAAAGATTTTGAAGGTTTCCAGTTCGATTTTAACGGCAGTGGTACAGATAAAGGCGATGGCGAAAGTGGTGATGTCAGTGCACTATACGGTTTTAACACCGATGGTGGTAATTACACCTTTGGTGCCGCTTTTTCTGACCGACGTGGTGTGATCCAATCTGATCGTGATTGGACTAAACCTGGTGCGAGTGGAATTATACCAACGGGTTCACTAGATGGTATGGTTCAAGATGCTAATGGTAATTGGGTAGCACAAACAGAGACTTATGATTTCACCCAAGATAGCTACTATCAAACACCAAGTGAACGTCGCAGTTTATTTGCTAACATGACTCAAGAGCTGGGTAATGATGTTGTGTTAACTGCAGATGCTATTTATACCAACCGTCGTTCTCATCAGCAAATGGCAGCTCAACCTGCACAGCTATATCTTGATGTCTGTGGTCAACCAGATGCAGATCCATTAAAGTGTTTAACACTTGATAGTGATATGATTGCTGCAGGTATTAAGCCTGATGATCATGGGCAAGTCTTCTATGCTAGACGTATGAATGATGTAGGTCCTCGTATTTATACTCAGGATACTGATACTTGGCGTTTATCAGGTGGTCTAGCGGGTACTTTAGACGTTCATACAGGTATGAACTGGGATGTTACTTATACATTTGGTAAGAACAAAGCAGAAACCGCAGTAGAGAACTCTATCAATGCTAGCGATATGCGTAACGCTATTTATGCTAATCCTGATGCTTGGTTGAGTGGTGCACCACTTACACAAGCGATGAAAGATGCTGTTGGTTATACAGAGGCTGCAAATGGCGGTAATGAACAACAGACATTATCTGCGGGCTTGAATGGTGAGTTGTTTGATTTAAAAGCGGGTGCCGTTGGTTTTGCGATTGGTGCTGAATACCGCCGTGAGAGTGGTTTCTATAATCCCGATCCAATTGTTGTCGCAGGTGAAAGTACTGCAGCACAGCAAGATCCAACCGATGGTAACTACAACGTTATTTCGATTTTTCAAGAAGTAAGTGTGCCTTTCACCGAGAAATTAACGGGTGAATTCGCGCTGCGTTTAGACGATTACTCAACATTCGGTAAAGCGACCACTTGGAAAATTGGTTTAACATACACTGCAACAGATGACTTAATGGTTCGGGGTGTTGCGGCTACAGGCTTCCGTGCTCCAAGTGTTGCTGAATTATATGGTGGTAATTCGGGATCGTTTGATTACCTTACAAATCCTTGGTTGTCAGATGATGAACAGCCAGGACAAATTTTGGTAAACCGTACTTCTGATCCAGATTTGAAGCCTGAAGAGTCAGAGTCTTATACTGCTGGTTTAGTGTATTCGCCAAGCTATCTTGATGGTATGTCTCTGACATTAGACTACTGGCGCTTCAAAGTGGATAACGCGATCGCCCGTTTAGATACTCAGGCTGGCTTAGATGATTGTAAAGATGGCATTACGTCAGCTTGTGAAACGTTTAATATTACCCCAGAAGGTGACTTGCGTAATTTAACGAATGCGTTAACCAACGTAGGTTATCAAGATACTAGCGGTATTGATTTTAACTTAGCCTATAACTTTGAAGGCTTAGGTTTGGATTGGAAAATCAGCAATGACACTACATATTTATTGAACTTTGAGCAGGATAATAAAGATTACACTGATACTATCGACGGTAACTTCGGTGCTTACGCTAAGGTTCGTAATAACTTCAGTCTCTCAGCTGGTCAAGATGATTGGAGTGTTATGTACTTCAACCGTTATATTGGTGAGATGACAGACTTGGCGAAAGGCTATGATGTTGACTCAGTGCTATACCACAATATTTCTGGAACATATCACATCACAGATATGACAACTGTTAGTTTAGGTGTGAAAAACTTCACTGATGAAAAACCATCACGTGTTTCTAACGGTAGTGATGGTGGCACAGTTCCACAAGTATATGACACAATCGGCCGCGTGATTTACGGTGGTGTAACGGTTAAATTCTAAGCTAAGTTCAGACTCTTAGTTTCTAAAAAGCGCCTTAGGGCGCTTTTTTATTGGGAGTTTACGAGATGAGTTTAGATTCGCTAATCATCAGTTGATTGGTTGTTAATATCGTATTTTGTTCACAGTTTTCAACATCACACTTCTTAACTAATGTAATAGCGCTAGAGTCGTCTCGATTCGCATGGTAATATAAATGATATAGATTCTCGTTTGGGCTTTAAGGATGAGTAAAATACTCTTGGTCGATGATGATCCATTGTTTAGCGTTTGGTTAGCTGATGCCCTATGTACGCAAGGGCATGAGGTTAAGTGTGCGGTTAATGGCATCGAGGGTCTGGCATGCATTGAAAGTTTTGCTCCAGACATCATAGTGCTTGATTTAGTGATGCCACAGATGAATGGATTTGAGTTGCTAAAAGCGCGTGAATGTTCAACGCCAGTATTGATGATTTCAGCACGTGACAATGAAGATGATCGCATCACTGGTTATGAATTGGGGGCAGATGATTTTCTGAGTAAGCCGTTTAGCATAAAAGAGATTTTTGTCCGCTTACGAGCCTTAGAGCGGCGTCTCTGTGCCGGTCACTCTCACTCGCCGCAAATGGCGACTGTGGCGGCTAAAGTGATTAACTTCGATGAAATGAGTTATAGGATCACTATTGGCACCCGCTATGTCGATTTGACCCAAACCGAGTTTAAATTATTTAAATATCTTTTTGAAAGAAAAGGCCAAGTCATCACTAAGCAAGAGTTGCAGCGCTCAGTGCTACAGAAAGATTTGGGCCGATTTGACCGTAATCTGGACATGCATATTAGTAACACTCGCCGCAAGCTAGCCAATATCAGCTTGCCGCGTAATTTGATAAATACAGTACGAGGCCAAGGTTATAGTTTTATGGTCTAATATCTTCATTAATTTATAGCGAAAGGCTCTTTTTTTTGTGGATTTTAGGCGTGTTAACTGGTTAATTAAAGGCCGATTGCAAGTGTCTTGACTGAATTTAATGGCTTTCGTTTTCCCCTTGGGATGTTTTGGTTTATTCTATCGGCCATATAATAAAATGTGCCGTGTGCTATCTGTCGCACGCCATTAAATTGCCCTTAGTTTTAACAACCTATTAGGAATCATTATGCGGATCAGTGCCAACTTTGATGGCGGAAATATCCAAGTCGTCAATCTTGATAATAAAGACGATATTCAACTTGCTATCCGCCCTGATGCGGGTGGTGAGTTTTATCAATGGTTCAATTTTCGATTTGAAGGTGAGGTGGGTAACCATTACACCTTGAATATTATCAATGCGGGAACCGCTTCTTATACCAAGGGATGGGAAGATTATCAGGCGGTGGCCAGTTATGATCGCCAGCATTGGTTCCGTATTCCGACTCAATATCAAGACGGTAAACTGAGTATTAGCATAGAGTTAGATTGCGATGCCATTCAAATCGCTTACTTTGCACCCTACAGCTATGAGCGTCATTTAGATTTACTCAGCGGCGCCCAGTTACACCCAGATGTCAATTTAGAGCATTTAGGCCTGACCTTAGATGGCCGCGATATTACTCTGATGAAAGTAGGGAATGGCGATCCTTCTAAACGCAATATTTGGATCACCGCCAGACAACATCCGGGTGAAACGATGGCTGAATGGTTAGTTGAAGGCCTAGTGAATCGTTTACTCGATAATGACTGTCCCACGGCAAAGGCGCTGCTTGATAAGGCCAATTTCTATATAGTGCCCAACATGAATCCCGATGGCAGTGTCAGAGGTCATCTGCGCACTAACGCGATTGGGATTAATCTAAACCGCGAGTGGCAAACACCGAGTTTAGAAAAAAGCCCTGAGGTATATCACGTCGTCAACAAGATGCAGCAAACGGGTGTTGACCTGTTTTATGATGTGCATGGTGATGAAGGCTTACCTTATGTGTTTCTAGCGGGTTGTGAAGGCGTTCCCGCTTACAATGATAAACTCGCGCAGCTGCAAGCGGACTTTAGTCAAGCATTGACCTTAGCCAGTGCCGATTTTCAAACTCAGTATGGGTATGATAAAGATGAGCCCGGTCAAGCGAATCTGACCGTAGCGTCTAATTGGGTTGCCCAGACCTTCAAGTGTTTATCAAATACCCTTGAGATGCCGTTTAAAGACAATAACAATCTGGCCGATCCTTTTGTGGGTTGGTCACCAGAACGCAGTATTTATTTAGGTGAAGCATCGCTAATTGCCATGCTCGCCGTTGTTGATAAGTTACGTTAGGGCTAGGCTGATATGGCATTAATTGAATGTCCGGTGTGTCGTAAACGTATGTCGAGCAAAGCGTCTTCATGCCCCCATTGCCAAGCAAAAACCGATGGCGACAATGAGTCCTTATCGCGCATTAGTCATATTCAAAAGTCCAGCAGCTTAATGAATCAGAGTTTCGTTGCTATGACCTTGTTCATTGCTGGTGTGGTGATTTGGTTTTGGGGTGGGGAACCCGCCGAAGGTATGCGTGCGAATATCGCCGGAATATGCTTTGTGTTTGGTTTTGTAGGTTATCTCATTACACGAGTCAGAATCGTGTTACATAAGCGGAAAAGTGTATGACGGATATCAATCAAGTGATCGATCAAATGCCCATTGAAGTTTATGAAAGGCTTCGTAGTGCGGCTGAGCTGGGTAAGTGGGAGGATGGTACTGTGTTGAGTGAGACTCAGCGTGAATCGACTCTGCAGGTGGTGATGTTGTATCAAGCGCGTAAGCTTGAGCAAACAGAGCATTTCACTATTGCATCTGACGGTAAAATAAATGAGCTGTCTAAGGCCGAGCTGAAAAAGCAATTCCGTGGTGAGCCAATTGCTGGCTTTAAAGCACAGGATTTATAATTTCTGACTGGCCGCGCAGATCGGCTTGCAAGGTGTGCTTTATTAGGAATTAGGTGTAAGTCTGAGGTTGGCAAGGGGAATTAGCATTTTATCTTTTGTTAGTGATATCAATGCTAATATTGATTTGATATCAAATAACTTCAATGCAAATCTTGGTCCGCAAAGCCTTAAAATAAACACTCATTTAGTGCTGTTAAGTCTGAGCGAAAATCTAGTCTGAGTTTAAATCAAAAAAGCCCATCAAATATGGGCTTTTTTGTTGCTAGCGTTTGAGGGCAACAAACAGATTAGAAGACTATATCTTTAATCTATGCTCAGTTCACCGAGTAGATTTTGTAACATGGCCGCTTTTATCTCAGCTGGCTGCAAATTTTTAGATAGCAAATAATGCAGTTTTGCTAAGGCCGCTTCTATGGTCATATCGGCGCCACTGATCACGCCTGCTTTGGCTAATGCATTGCCTGTGGCGTAGCCGCCCATATTCACCTTACCTTGGAAACATTGGGTTAGATTCACCAGCACTATGCCACGTTCATCTGCTTGCCTTAAGGTTTTGAGTAAGGCGGCATCCTGCGGCGCGTTACCCACACCAAATGTCAGCAGTATGAGGGCTTTAACTGGCTGTTGCAGAATGTTCTCAAAAATCTGTGTCGATATCCCAGGATACAAGGTCACCACACCGACTGGTTGTGGGCTGATATGAGCGACTTCTAATGGGGTATCGTTGGCAACGGTGATCTTGCCTGCGCGCAGATTGATTTTGATCCCCGCCTCAAGCAGTAGCGGGAAGTTGGGTGAGGCGAAAGCATCGAAGCCATCGGCGTGGGCCTTAGTCGAGCGATTACCCCTAAAGAGTTTGTTATTGAAGAATAAACACACTTCAGCGACTGGATAATTCGCCGCTATATAGAGTGAGTTCAATAAATTGGTTTGGCCGTCTGAGCGTAGCTGGGCGAGGGGAATTTGCGAGCCCGTCACTATCACAGGTTTTGACAATCCTTGCAGCATAAATGATAGTGCTGAAGCCGTGTACGCCATGGTATCTGTGCCGTGAAGGATCACAAAGCCATCGTACTTATCGTAATTAGCTTGTATATCGTCGGCGATCATCTGCCAATCGGTTGGTGCCATATTGGAAGAGTCGATAAGCGGGCAGTATTCGTGGATGACGAATGTCGGCATTTCTTCATGGTAAAACTCAGGCATAGATTGCACGCACTGAGTCAGGAATCCCGCGACGGGAACAAAGCCGTTATCGGTCTTTTGCATACCGATGGTGCCACCAGTATAGGCAACATAAATGGAGCGTTTAGTCATTCTTGTCGTTTTCTTAGCTTCAAGTGGCCGAATTATACGATTTTACTGACATAAACCCAATAAAAAAGCCCGGAGATCCGGGCTTTGTCTTTGTCATCATCTTGAAGTTGCGAGCTGCAACCTAAACGCTGGCAGATTTAGTTCATCATATTGCAAGTATCACAGTAGATGTAGACGTTATTTGGATCATCGAAAGAGGTGAGTGTTTTCAAACTGCTAGTCCACTGTTGTAGCATTTGTTCTAACATCGATGACTGACTTAGTGAGGCGGGCAGGTAGCTCGATACTGAGGCAAACATCTGCTGCATGAATTTTTGTTCGGGTGTCAGCTCTTGTTCGATGACGCGGGTATCAAATAGCGTCATATCCGCGAGTTTAGCGGCTTTAGCTATGGCTTCATCTACATCACCCAGTTCATCGACTAAGCCAAGCTCCAGAGCCTTTTTACCGCTCCACACACGGCCTTGAGCAATCTTATCGACTTGTTCTATGGTCATGTTGCGTTCTTTGGCGACCAGGGAGATAAAGTCCGAATAGCCGCGTTCAATATGACGTTGGATAATCGCTTCAATCTGGGGGGAAAGTGTGCGGGTAACAGATAATCCTGCCCATTCTGAGGTCGATACGCCATCGGTATGCACGCCTATACTGGCCAATGAATCTTCAAAGGTAGTGATCATACCAAAGATCCCAATCGAACCCGTGAGTGTTGTTGGCGTTGCGAAGATATAGTCGGCACTGGCTGAAATCCAGTAACCACCGGATGCGGCTAAACTGCCCATGCTCACAACCACGGGTTTACCTGCTGCTTTAAGTGCAAGTAATTCTTGACGAATTTGCTCAGAGGCAAAGGCGCTACCGCCAGGGCTATCAACGCGTAATACTAAGGCTTTAATGTGTTTATCAAAACGTGCCTTACGTAGCAGTTCGGCGGTGCTTTCGCCGCCAATTTGGCCCGCAGGTTGAGTGCCGTTCAAAATTGTGCCACTTGCCACAATAATACCAACACTGTCTTGCTCTACAAAGCTGGGTAATGGTGTCACTAAGGTTAAGTAATCATAAAAACTGACTTGCTTGAAACTGTCACCACTGCTGGCTTTTCCTACTGTTTCTAGCATGGTTTTACGAAAATCTTCTGTGGTCGCTAGGTTATCAACCCATTTCATGTTGATTGCCATTGTGGCTGAATCGCCATTGGCTTTATCGAGTTCTGCCAAATAAGTGGTTGCGTCGGGCACCAGAGAATTCGGTTCGATATTGCGATTGCCTGCAACCGTTTGTGTGTAGCTTTGCCATACATCGGCTAACAGTGCACTACTGGCTTCCCGCGCAGCATCTGACATATCGTCACGTATGTAGGGTTCAACCGCAGATTTAAAAGTCCCCACGCGGAAAATATGCGCTTTGACTTTGAGTTTTTCTAAGGCCGATTTGAAATATTGGTTGTACATACTCAGGCCATCAAGCGAGACACCGCCTTGGGGATTGAGGTAAATGGTGTCGGCAAAACTGGCGAGGAAATATTGATTTTGCTCGTAGTAGTTGCCGATGGCGATGACTTTTTTACCGCTCTCTTTAAAGCGATTGAGTGCATTGCCGATAGATTGTAGTTTGCTGATCCCAGCACGTTTAAGATCGACCAGGTCGAGCACTAGTACGCTAATACGTTGATCTTGCGCTGCATTGTCAATGACATAAAGCACATCGGCGAGTAGGATTTCACCATCGGCGTTGGCATTTTGGCCTTGTTTGAATGCGGCTTCTAAGGGATCGACTTGTTGTTTCTGATCGACAATAGAGCCGGCTAAATTAAGCACCAGTGCCGAATTATCTTCAACTTGGATATCTTCGCTACTGCCAATGGAGATAATGATCGCGGCTAAGAGTCCAAAAAAGATTAGATTGAGGATGAGTTTACGCGTCCCGTTCAGGGTGTGCCAAATAAACAAACATATTCTCTTGAAAAACGATGGGTTAGCGGACATCTGCCACTCCTTTATAAGTCCAATCTGCCAATGCTAACTGAAAATGGCGCTACAGGCTAAACACAATTGTAAAGGATTTTGACTGATGGCCTCGATCCAACGGTTGAGCTTAGATTTGACACAAGGTATGCTGATTTAAATCACTTGTTTTAAAAGGATGTTTGAATGTCGTTTCCCCATTTATTAGAACCCTTAGATCTGGGATTTACCCAGCTCAAAAACCGTGTGCTTATGGGCTCAATGCACACAGGTTTGGAAGAAGAAAAGGGCGGATTTGAGAAACTGGCAGCGTTTTATAAAGAACGCGCTCTGGGCGGTGTAGGTTTGATTGTGACGGGCGGTATTTCCCCCAATCTTCGTGGTCGCCTTACGCCCCATGCATGCCAGCTGAGTTTTCCTTGGCAAGTGGGTAAGCATCGCGTGGTAACGCAGGCGGTGCATGAGGCTGGCGGTAAGATCTGTATGCAAATTTTGCATGCGGGACGTTATGGCTATCATCCTTTTTCCCAAGCACCAAGTAAGATTAAGTCACCCATTACACCCTTTACGCCGTCTGCTATGTCCAGCCGTCAAGTGCGCTCGACCATTAAGGATTACGCCAGTTCGGCCGCCCTTGCCAAGAAAGCGGGTTACGATGGTGTTGAGGTGATGGGCTCTGAAGGATATTTGATTAATCAGTTTGTCAGTGCGCGTACCAACACCCGCACCGATGAATGGGGCGGTGCGTTTGAACAGCGGGCGCAATTCCCAATTGAGATTGTTAACGCGATACGGGCAAAAGTCGGAAAAGACTTCATCATTATCTTCCGTTTATCTATGCTCGATCTAGTGGATAACGGTTCGACTTGGGATGAAGTGGTGCAACTTGCGCAGTGGTTAGAGCAAGCTGGCGTGTCCATTCTAAATACGGGCATTGGCTGGCATGAAGCGCGTGTACCGACCATTGCGACAAGCGTGCCCCGTGGCGCCTTTGCGTGGGTGACGGAAAAGCTCAAACAATCTGTTTCCGTTCCCTTAATTGCGACTAACCGCATTAACACCCCTGAGATTGGTGAGCAGATTATCGCCTCTGGTCAAGCTGACATGGTGTCGATGGCGCGGCCTTTCCTCGCCGATCCCGAGTTCGTGAATAAAGCGGCTGCGAACACACCGGAGCTTATCAACACCTGCATTGGCTGTAACCAAGCATGTCTTGACCATACCTTTTCCCTCAAGCGCGCAACTTGCTTAGTGAATCCTCGCGCCTGTTATGAGACTGAAATCAACTTCTTACCCACAGTAAATAAAAAGCGTATTGCGGTGATGGGTGCAGGCCCTGCGGGCATGGCGTTTTCTGTTTATGCCGCTATGCGAGGCCATCATGTTGTCTTGTTTGAAGCGAAATCTGAGGTGGGTGGTCAGTTTAATCTCGCCCGTAAAATCCCTGGGAAAGAAGAGTTTAACGAGACTATTCGTTATTTCATTAACCAAATTAAGCTGCATAAGGTGGAGCTGAGATTAAACACTCGTCTCGATGCCAGTGTGCTGGCGACGGAAAAGTTTGATGAAGTGGTAATCGCCTCAGGCGTTGTGCCGCGTGATTTAGTCTTACCCGGTTTTGACGACCCACGGGTGGTCGATTATCAAAAAGTGCTCTCGGGTGAAGTGACTGTCGGTAATACGGTGGCCTTGATTGGCGCTGGCGGTATAGGATTCGATATGGCGCACTTTTTGTGTGAGCGCCAGTCGAGCACCTTGAACCCCGATAAATGGCTGCAACAGTGGGGCATAGATAAAACTTACCTGCATGCAGGCGGCCTAACTGAACCTCATTCCGACAATACTGATCATCGTAAGGTGTTTTTACTGCAACGTAAAACGTCGAAGATGGGCAAGGGCTTAGGTAAAACAACAGGCTGGATCCACCGTCTTGTGCTTAAGCAACATGATGTGAAGATGAAAACGGGCGTGAGTTACGATAAGTTTGATGATGCCGGACTGCATATTCGCGTGGGTGAAACCGCTGAAGTGCTGGCCGTTGATAACGTCGTTTTGTGTGCTGGGCAAGAATCGAATCGCACGTTAGTGGATGAGATGAAAGCGACGGGCCTGCCTGTGCATCTGATTGGTGGCGTAGATGTCGCGGCAGAGCTTGATGCTAAGCGTGCAATCCGCCAAGGCGCTGAACTGGCAATGCGTTTATAAAAAGTTGATAAGCCTTACGTTTTAAACCTTAACGTATTCAATTTTAGATCCTGAAAGCCTGAACTTGTGTTCAGGCTTTTTTGTTTTAGTTTGTTTTAGTTTGTTTTAGTTTGTTTTAGTTTGTTTTAGTTTGTTTTAGTTTGTTTTAGGTTTTTTAGTGTGAATGCATTGAAAATAGAGAGAAGGGAGAATAGTGGGTTTTAATACGTTTGGTATCTAATGGCGCGGATTGAATAAGGCTGTATTGAAAGGGGCAGTTTGTCTTAAAGCTACTCTTTGTTTAAGAGATACTCTTTGTTTAAAAGCTCATTTTTGTTTTAAAGCGATTTTGGGTTTTAACGCCACATCTTGTTTAAAACAGCTTATTGAACAATCGAGTCTTGCCGTTATGAGTCTTCAAACACTGCCTGTTTCTGCGTGCGTGTGTCACTTGCTACATTTTGTGTTTGCTTTGGCTTAGCCAAACTGGCTTTATTCTGATGAGATTGACACGCATAGGTGACCACAGCTGCACCTTCAGGTGACAAGTCCAGCTCTAAATCTTCGGTTGGCACACAGCAGCAGGGCAAACATTCATCATGTTTGAGTTCGGCTAAGGGTTCGTTTAAGTAGCTGACTTTTCCGCTGATGACGCGTGTTTTGCAGGCGCCGCAGAAACCGTTGCGACATTCTGAGAAGATTTTAACTTTTTTAGCTTCGAGCGCTTGCAGCAAAGTGCCTTGTTGCTCGGTAAAGAGCAACACAGGTTGACCTTGAAGGCGCACGATTGGCGCCTTCGCAAACAGGTTTTGTGGCCGTTTTTTTGATGTCACTGTTTTAATGCCATTTTGTAACGTCACTTTTAAGTGTCTTATAGATCGAAGTCGAGGAACTCATCACCATCAACCGCGGAGTCAATTTGGCCGACAAGGTATGAAGAGACTTCAACTTCCTGTGGTGCAACTTGCACTGCATCGCTTTCTAACCAGTTTTTCATCCAAGGTAATGGATTGGTTATTTCTGGGTATGGTTGTGGTAGATTCACCGACTTCATGCGTTGATTAGTAATAAACTCAACGTATTGGCACAGGATCTGTTCATTCAAACCTATCATAGAGCCGTCTTTGAACAGGTATTTGGCCCATTCTTTTTCTTGCTCTGCGGCTTTGAAGAATAAATCGAAAGCTTCCTGTTGGCATTCTGCAGCAATTTCACCCATTTCTGGATCGTCTTTACCGCCTTGCATGATGCTTAAAATATGCTGAGTGCTGTTTAAGTGTAAGGCTTCATCACGGGCGATTAAGCGAATAATTTTCGCGTTACCTTCCATGAGCTTACGTTCAGCAAAGGCAAATGAGCAGGCGAAGCTAACATAGAAACGAATGGCTTCTAGGGCGTTGACTGACATCATGCACAGGTACAAGGCTTTTTTCAGGGTGCGGGTGTTTACTATGACTTCTTTGCCATCGATGACATGGGTTCCTGCACCGAGTAAATGGAATATCTGAGTTAGTTGGATCAAATGATCGTAATAAGCGGCGATATCGGTCGCACGGCTTAAGATTTCTTTGTTCACGACGATATCGTCGAAGATCACTGAAGGATCGTTAACAATATTGCGAATGATGTGGGTGTATGAGCGCGAGTGAATCGTCTCAGAGAAAGACCAAGTCTCAATCCAGGTTTCTAATTCAGGCAGTGACACCAGCGGCAAAAAGGCCACATTGGGCGAGCGGCCTTGAATCGAGTCGAGTAGGGTTTGGTATTTCAGGTTCGAAATAAAGATGTGTTTTTCATGATCAGGCAATGCACCGTAGTCAATCTTATCGCGACTGACGTCTACTTCTTCCGGGCGCCAAAAGAAAGATAACTGCTTTTCTATCAGTTTTTCGAACACTTCATATTTTTGTTGATCGTAACGAGCCACGTTGACCGATTGACCAAAAAACATAGGTTCACGGGTGGCATCGTTGGGTGTTTGACAGAAGGTAGAGTAGGCCATGGTGCTATTTTTCCAATGGATAGGGATCCACTAAATAGGGATCCCTATAAAACCGTTAACGTTAAAGTTAAAGACTAGATTTTACATGCGCCGCCGGCGCAACCGTCATCTTCTTTCTCTAAATTGGTGATGTCATCGTGTGAATCCGACGCACCATCGCGAGTGTTATGGTAGTAAAGCGTTTTAACACCTAACTTGTAAGCATTGAGTAAATCTTTCAGCAGGGTTTGCATGGGGACTTTACGGCCTTCAAAACGTGAAGGATCGTAGTTAGTGTTAGCTGAAATCGCTTGGTCAACGAATTTCTGCATAATACCCACTAGCTGTAAGTAACCGTCGTTGCTTGGCATTTTCCACAGCAATTCATAGCTATCTTTCAGTGTATCGAAATCTGGTACCACTTGTTTTAGCTGACCGTCTTTGCTCGATTTCACGCTGATAAGGCCACGTGGTGGCTCAATACCATTGGTCGCATTGGAGATTTGCGACGAGGTTTCTGATGGCATTAATGCCGACAGCGTTGAGTTACGCAGGCCATATTGCTTGATATCGCTACGCAGTGATTCCCAGTCTAAGTGCAATGGTTCGGCACAAATTTTATCCAAGTCACGTTTGTAGGTATCGATTGGCAAAATACCTTGAGAGTAAGTGGTCTCGTGGAATAACGGACACGCACCTTGCTCTTTGGCCAAGTTCATTGAGGCTTTCAGTAAATAGTACTGAATCGCTTCGAAGGTTCTGTGGGTTAAAGCGTTCGCGCTACCATCAGAATACTTCATGCCGTTTTTCGCTAGATAGTTAGCGAAGTTGATCACGCCTATGCCTAAGGTACGGCGATTCATCGAGGCGATTTGCGCGGCCTTGATAGGATAATCTTGATAATCCAATAGATTATCCAGTGCGCGTACGGCGAGGTCGGCTAATGGCTCAATATCTGATAACTCTTTGATAGAACCTAAGTTAAGTGCTGACAGCGTACAAAGCGCGATTTCACCTTCTGGATCATCGATGTTGTTCAATGGTTTAGTCGGCAGGGCGATTTCAAGACACAGGTTAGACTGTCTGATCGGCGCGACTTTTGAATCGAACGGGCTGTGAGTGTTGCAGTGATCCACGTTCTGAATGTAGATACGGCCCGTTGAAGCACGCTCTTGCATCATCAGTGAAAACAGCTCAACTGCTTTTATCGTTTTCTTACGAATGTTGCTGTCTTGCTCATATTGCAGATATAAACGTTCGAATTCGTTTTGATCTTCAAAGAAAGCATCGTACAAGCCAGGTACGTCAGATGGGCTAAATAAACTGATGTTTTCGCCTTTGATCAGACGTTGATACATGACTTTGTTCAACTGCACACCGTAGTCTAAATGACGGATACGGTTGTCTTCGACGCCGCGGTTATTTTTCAATACCAGCAGAGATTCGACTTCTAAGTGCCAAATAGGGTAGAACAGGGTCGCAGCACCGCCACGCACGCCGCCTTGAGAGCACGACTTCACTGCGGTTTGGAAATACTTATAGAAAGGTAAGCAGCCTGTGTGGAAGGCTTCACCACCACGGATTGGGCTACCTAAGGCACGAATACGACCGGCGTTAATACCGATACCCGCACGTTGGCTGACGTATTTCACGATAGACGAAGCGGTCGCGTTGATAGAATCTAAGCTGTCACCACATTCGATCAGTACGCAAGAGCTAAACTGACGCGTTGGGGTGCGCACACCGGCCATAATTGGCGTTGGCAGCGACAGTTTAAAAGTTGATACCGCGTCATAGAAATCTTTAACGTATTTCAGGCGCGTCTCTTTTGGATAACGGGCAAACAAGCAAGCCGCGACCAAAATGTAAAGGAACTGCGCGCTCTCATAGATTTCGTGGGTCACACGGTTTTGAACTAAATATTTGCCTTCAAGCTGTTTTACCGCTGCGTAAGAGAAGTCCATATCGCGCCAATGGTCGATATAGGTATCCATCACATCCAGCTCTTCGCGGGTGTAATCTCTTAAAATGTGTTGGTCGTATTTACCCAGCTCAACCAATTTAGTCACGTGAGCATACAATGCGGGCGGCTCAAACTGACCGAAGGCCTTCTTACGCAAATGAAACACCGCTAAACGGGCAGCGAGGAACTGATAGTCCGGTGATTCTGGAGAAATTAAATCTGCCGCAGCCTTGATAATGGTTTCATGGATAGCTTCGGTTGGGATGCCATCGAAAAACTGTAGGTGCGAGCGAAGTTCAACTTCCGAAACAGAAACGTTTTTTAATCCCTTGGCTGCCCAAGTAATTACGCGGTGTATTTTTTCGAGATCGATATTCTCACGATCGCCACAGCGTTTTGTGACTGTCATAGTGCTATTCATTTGGAGATAGGCCTTGGTTCTTATATGTATTTAGGTGAGCAAAATCACCGTACGTATCCTTGTAAAACAATCAATAATCGTCCCTTAAATACAGCTGACTGGTTAAAAACGAGTCAATTAAGCGGCGAGCTTCTAGTGTGTCTGATTGTTACCTATACACAAGATATGGTGTTTTAAATTATATGGGATACAAGATAGTGAGGTTTGCCCCTATTTGCAAGTCTGAATTCAGGGGACATCTTGTGGATAACGTGAGGATAAACTTTTGCGTTAGTAACGACTAACCTTGAAGCTCAATTTCAGGTTAGCGTGTCACACTCATGGGGGATTTTTAGGCGATCTTTTTCTTTAGATCGCGTTCGCTCACGAGTGCCGATCTTTTATGCGCCTGACTTTTTCCGTGGGTCATAAATAGTATGCTGACACACTGATGTCCGTCAGTGAAGTTACGTATTGGATGCCTTATTCGTGAGCATTGTAGGCGCTGTTTTTGGTTGATATTGTTAAGCCAATGCTTCGATTAGTGCTTGATGTAGCTCAGTTGGGTTCGCAAAATGCGCGTGCGCTGGCCATTGCAACGGCTTGTCGTTCACGCCCAGATAACCCCATAGGGCCACGCCGCCTAACATGCCAGCAGCCTTGGCCGCGAGCAAATCTCGCTCGGCATCTCCAAGATACAAAATCTGCTCTGGAGCACAGTTCAGTTGTTGTGCGCCTAACAGCATAGGTGCAGTGTGGGGTTTTGGGTGTTTTGTAGAATCGCCACTGATGATAACGGGCATACGCAAGTGTAAATTCAGTTTTCGCAATAAGGGACGGGTAAACCGGGCTGGCTTGTTGGTGATCACCCCAAACGGCAGCTGAGTTAACTCGAGCCAGTCGAGTAATGCCGCTATGCCTGTAAATAGTGCACAGTGATCGCCATTAATGCGCTGATAGTGGGCGAGCAGTCCTTGCTGTACTTGAGATCGAAGATCTTCTGCCGCATCAGGGATCGCGGCATCGACTAAGGCAAAACTGCCGTGGGATGCGGCGTAGCGCATGGCCGCTAACGGCTGCGCGGCGATGCCGACGTCTTGAAGGCTTAAATTAAGGGCCTGCACCAGATCCGGCGCGGTATCGGCTAAAGTGCCGTCGAGATCGAACAGTACGCCTTTGATCTGTGCCAGACTCATATTAATCAACCTTACGCGTCGCTATCATGTAATTTACATCAACCTTAGGCGTGTATTTGAAAATGCCCGTCAACGGGTTGTAGCTGATGCCTAATGCATCGGTACAGATCAGATCTGTATTGTCCACAAGCTCAATCAGCTCAGAAGGCTTAATGAATTTTTTATGCTCGTGGGTGCCAACTGGCAGCATCTTCAGCAAATATTCCGCGCCTAAAATGGTATACACATAGGATTTAATGTTGCGGTTGATGGTGGAGAAAAACACAAAACCACCGGGTTTGACCATGCCACAGCAAGCTTTGATCACAGATTGTGGATCGGGCACATGCTCCAGCATTTCCATGCAGGTCACCACATCGTAGTAAGCTTGATGATCTTGGCTGTGGGCCTCGGCGGTATTTTTTACATAATTTATGTTTACGCCGGTTTCGAGGGCGTGAAGGCGGGCGACTTCGAGGGGCTCATCACCCATGTCGAGACCATCAACCTCGGCGCCGATGCGGGCCATGCTTTCAGATAAAATCCCGCCGCCGCAACCGACATCGAGCACTTTCTTGCCAAAAATACCGCCTGCGGTTTGGTCGATATAGTTTAAGCGCAGCGGGTTTAATAGATGCAGCGGCTTAAATTCGCCGTTGAGATCCCACCAAGTTTCGGCCATACGTTCAAACTTTGCGATTTCCTGTGGGTCTACATTGGTATTCTGATGCATGCTATTACCTGAAGAAGCTGTATTGTGCGGCTATTATAACGACTATGTTTGATAAACAAAGTGCTCGACTGAGCTAAGCCCTTGTGGTTGAGTGAATTTTCAGCAGTTATCTGCTTTTATGTTAATTGTTGTGCTCCGTATCGACCTTTTACTTTATCCCTTTGACGATTTTTCCTCATCGTAAGCCGTGAATTTCAACGCTTGTTTATCGCACAAACGACCAAATTGACAGTGTTTTCATCTATTAAGCCACCAGACTCTCAATTCGATAATGATAGGTCTGGCGACATTAAATAACTGTGTTAGAATGCCAAATCACGTTTTTGGGCTAGGCAATGATACGGATTATACGTTGTCGGCTATTTTTCAGGGGAACGAGCAGTTTATGACTGATCTGGCATCATCTATTTCGCCAATTAATATCGAAGACGAACTAAAGAATTCGTACCTTGATTACGCCATGAGCGTTATCGTGGGACGTGCATTACCAGACGTGCGCGACGGCTTAAAGCCAGTTCATCGCCGCGTTCTGTTTGCCATGAGTGAATTGAAGAACGATTGGAACAAGCCTTACAAAAAATCTGCCCGTGTGGTCGGTGACGTCATCGGTAAATATCACCCCCATGGTGATTCTGCTGTTTATGACACTATCGTCCGTATGGCCCAGCCATTCTCACTGCGTTACACCTTAGTAGACGGCCAAGGTAACTTCGGTTCGGTCGACGGTGACTCAGCGGCGGCAATGCGTTATACCGAAATCCGTATGGATAAGTTAGCGCACCAATTACTGGCCGATCTTGAAAAAGAGACAGTGGATTTCGTCCCTAACTACGACGGCACAGAACAGATCCCAGCTGTATTACCTACACGCGTACCTAACCTGTTAATTAACGGTTCATCGGGTATTGCGGTAGGTATGGCAACCAACATCCCACCACACAACCTAACGGAAGTTGTGAAAGGCTGTTTGGCATTGATTGAAGAGCCTTCACTGTCGATTGAACAGTTGATGGAATACATTCCAGGTCCGGATTTCCCCACTGCAGCGATTATCAATGGCCGTAAAGGCATTATTGATGCCTATAAAACTGGCCGTGGCCGCGCGATCATGCGTGCTCTGGCAGATGTGGAAACCGAAGATAATGGCCGTGAGCGCATTATCGTCACTGAAATCCCGTATCAGGTGAACAAAGCCCGTTTAATCGAGAAGATTGCCGAGCTGGTTAAAGATAAAAAGCTTGAAGGGATCAGTGGTCTACGCGACGAGTCTGATAAAGACGGTATGCGTATCGTTATCGAAATTAAGCGCGGTGAAGTGGGCGAGGTTGTACTCAATAACCTTTATGCTCAAACGCAAATGCAGTGCTCTTTCGGGATTAACATGGTGGCCCTGACCAATGGTCAGCCTAAACTGTTTAACCTTAAAGAAATGCTCGAATGCTTTATTCTGCATCGCCGTGAAGTCGTCACGCGTCGTACCGTATTTGAACTGCGTAAAGCCCGTGAGCGTGCCCATATTTTGGAAGCGCTGGCGGTTGCACTGGCTAACATCGACCCAATTATTGCACTGATCAAAGCCTCTCCAACGCCTGCGGATGCCAAAGTGAAATTGGTTGAGCAAGGTTGGGAATTAGGCCACGTTCAAGGCATGCTGGAAAAAGCGGGCGATGACGCCGCGCGTCCAGAGTGGTTAGAGCCACAATACGGTATTCGTGACGGTCAATACTTCCTGACTGAGCAACAAGCTCAGGCCATTCTGGAACTACGTTTACACCGTTTGACCGGTCTTGAGCACGATAAGATCATCGCCGAATACGAAGAACTGCTCGAATTTATCGCGGGTCTGCTGTTTATTTTGCGCAGTCCTGAGCGTTTGATGGAAGTGATCAAGGAAGAATTAGTTCAAATCCTTGAAGAATATGGTGATGCGCGCCGTACAGTGATCAATGCCAACGAAGTTGATATGAGTCTTGAAGACTTGATCAACGAAGAAGACGTTGTAGTAACACTGTCGCACTTAGGTTATGCCAAGTATCAACCCTTGACCGATTACCAAGCCCAGCGCCGTGGTGGTAAAGGTAAAGCCGCGACGAAAGTGAAAGATGAAGATTTCGTCGAGAAGCTGTTAGTTGCCAATACCCATGACACCATTTTGTGCTTCTCTGATTTTGGTAAGATGTACTGGCTCAAAGTGTATCAATTGCCATTAGCGAGCCGTACGGCACGCGGTCGTCCAATTGTTAACTTGCTGCCGTTATCCGATGGCGAGCGCATTACTGCGATTCTGCCAGTACGTGAATACGCGGCTGACAAGTACATCATCATGGCGACCTCACACGGTACAGTGAAGAAAACCGCACTGACTGCTTATAGCAACCCACGTGCAAACGGCATTATCGCCGTTAACCTCAAAGACGGTGATCAACTGATCGGTGTCGATATCACTAACGGTGATAACGAAATCATGTTGTTCTCGAACGAAGGTAAAGTGGTTCGCTTTGGTGAGAAAGTTCGTGATTCTGAAACAGGCGAAGTGAAAACCGATCCTGAAACCGGTGAAGAAGTCTTGTCCTTACGTCCTATGGGCCGTACTGCAACAGGCGTTCGTGGTATTCGTTTAGAAGAAGGTCAGAAAGTCGTGTCGCTTATTGTACCCAAAGGCGATGGCGCGATTCTGACTGTGACTGAAAACGGTTACGGTAAACGGACGCAACTGTCTGAATATCCTGCGAAGAGCCGTGCGACTAAAGGTGTAGTTTCAATCAAGGTGAGCGAACGTAACGGCGCTGTTGTTGGGGCTGTTCAAGTCGGTCTTAACGACGAACTGATGCTCATCAGTGATAAAGGTACTCTAGTGCGTACACCTGCGAGTGGCGTGTCTATCATTGGCCGTAACACTCAAGGTGTAACGATTATCCGTACTGCGGGCGACGAGAAAGTGGTCGGCCTACAACGTATCGACGAAATCCAAACTGAAGAAGATGAAGTCGAGCTGGATGAAAACGGTTTACCGATTGTTCCTGTCATTATCGAAGGTGAATTAGCCGACGAGGCTCTTGAAGAAGCGCTGGATGACGAAGAAGAGTTGGACGAAGATGAAGACGAGCTTGCTGATGATGAGCAAGACGAAGAGTAATTAAGTGTCATATTAACGAGCGTCCAATTGGACGCTCGTTTTTTTAATGGCATTGATGTTGATAGCATTGTTCGTTTTAGAATGGTTTCGTATTTATCAATACCTACATCATGGTTGGGATTAAGGAGAGTGTCAGTGAGCGCGATTTATAATTTCTGTGCTGGACCTGCAATGTTACCCGCAGCGGTAATGAAAAAAGCACAACAGGAATTACTTGATTGGAATGGCCAAGGCGTTTCCGTGATGGAAATCAGCCACCGAAGTAAAGAGTTCATCGCGCTTACACAACAAGCCGAGTCCGATTTACGTGAACTGATGCAGATCCCCACAAATTACCATGTGCTATTTATGCACGGCGGTGGTCGTGGACAGTTCTCCGCTGTTGTGAATAATTTTTTAGGTAATCATGGCCGAGCTCTGTATTTAGTCAGTGGTCAATGGTCATCTGCCGCATTAGCCGAAGCACAAAAGCTCGTGGGTGAAGCGCAGATTGATAGCTTGAATATTGTTGAAAAACACAATGGACTCAATGCGGTTGTCTTGCCTGATTTACATAAAATCGATGCCGATTATCGCTATGTTCACTACTGCCCTAATGAGACAGTAGATGGTATCGAAATTTTTGATGAATTAGACTCACCTTGGCCAATTGTTGCCGATTTATCGTCAACCATTATGTCACGTGAAATCGACGTCAGCCGCTACGGTTTGATTTACGCTGGCGCACAAAAGAACATAGGTCCATCGGGTCTGTCGATAGTGATAGTGCGCGATGACATGTTAAAACTGCCGAGTTTACCGCAGTCGTCCATCATGGACTATCGTTTAGCCGTTGAGCATGACTCTATGTTCAACACACCGCCAACCTTTGCTTGGTATCTCGCCGCTGAAGTCTTTGCTTGGCTTAAGTCCATTGGCGGCATTGCGAGTATTGCAAAAATTAATCAACAAAAAGCGCAGATGTTATATCAATGCATTGATGGTAATGCTTTCTACCGTAATGGGGTTGTTGCAGCGAACCGCTCACAAATGAACGTGACTTTCCAATTAGTCAACGAAGCGCTCGATAGTGAGTTCCTAAAGCAAGCCCAAATAGCTGGACTCGTTGCCTTAAAGGGCCATCGTATCGTAGGGGGTATGCGTGCTAGCCTCTATAATGCAATGCCACTCGATGGCGTAGTTGCTTTGGTCAAGTTTATGAATGAGTTTGCAAACAAACATAGCTAGGCTTAGCTGTATTGAGTCACTCATTAGCTTGCGACGCTTAGCGTCTAGGCTTTGCTGCCTGAATATCAACGTTATGCTTATTGAATGTTGATCATCAGTTAGCCATCTCAAGTGAGACATCCCAAAAGCGAATGCTCAAATGCATTCGCTTTTTTGTTAACTTTAATTTATCGACAATGGCGTTAAGCAAGATGACGTTGAGACCAGATGCCTTCAAGAACACTCGTTTTGAGAAAGCCTGTGAGCTGACGCGCATTACTGAGTAAGATGCTGTGTTAGTTGTATGTTATTGTTTATCATAATTAAAAGAACGTATCTTTAGATGTGTATACACGATAAATCAATAGGATGTTACAGATGGATTTGGCCAAGCTTTCGCGGATTAGTATGAAGCATTTGATCACTTTGCATGTGATGCTCGATACCCTGAGTGTAACCGCCAGCGCCGAACGTTTATGTTTAAGCCCCTCATCCGTCAGTAAAACCTTAAGCCAGCTCAGGGACAGTTTAAACGATGAACTGTTCTATCGTAACGGCAACTCACTGGTAGCAACCCCATTGGCAAGACGATTAGGGCCAAGCGTGCAACAGATGATCAATGATATGAATCAGATCATGAGTCAGGATGCGTTTAACCCTGCTCATTTTGAGGGGCGTTTCTCGCTGGCGATGCGCGAAAGTACCTTTGAGCTGCTGGCCGCCAAGCTCAGTGCCCATATTCTGAGCTTGGCTCCTAATATCCGCCTCGATATTTACAGCAAAGACAATATTGGTTTTGATGGATTGCTTAAAGGTACATTAGACTTTGTGCTGTTACCCCATGATCTGAGTCAACCTAATCCTCTTCAAGACGATCTGGTGTGGGAAACCTTATTCAGCGATGAAATGGTCTGCCTGATGAATTCATCCCATCCCTTGGCTAAACAGCCGCATATCAGCTTTGATGATTACCTAAGTTTTAGCCATATTGGCATTACAGACACAGATCTGAGCACGCCTTTTTTTGATATTTTGCTCGCCCAGCAATCTAAAAAACGGGCCGTTCCCATTTCGGTCCCAGACTTTGGCAGTGCGGCGTTAATGTGCCATCACAGTGAGTTGCTCTTTACCTGCTCGCGCCGCTGGGCATCCATCGCCAGCCAAGCTCAAGGCTTAACGATTAAATCTTTACCCATAGAATATGGCAAAGTGGCTTACAGCCTAGTTTGGCATAGTCAAAGCATGAAAGATCCCGCGCTGCGCTGGCTTTATGAGCAAATTTTGCTTTGCAGTCGTTAAAGGTATATGGAAGGTAACACGAGATTGGTTACGCCTCGCTTTGTAAGGGTTGCGGCTAAGCGTTCAATATTGGCTTGTTTACAGCTTGGCCAATTGAGTGCTTCATCGACAACACCATGATGGTGAAAGGCATTTAACTTAACTCGCGTATCTGGGCCTAGCAGAAGTAAATAAATCGCTAGTGCGTCTATTTCTTCCTCATAATCCGTGATGCTCGGAATGTGCAGCAATCTCACCTCATACAGTTTTTGCTGTTTAGCCAATAACTGGATTGATTTGAACACGGCATGGTTATCACGACCGGTAATATACCTATGGGTATCCTGTTGCCACGCTTTAAGATCCACCATAGCTCCATCTAAAAACGGCAGCAGTTTATGCCATCCCGTTAGGCTCAAACTGCCATTGGTGTCGAGCATGCAAGTTAAGTGTGATAACGACTCTGTCGCCTTAATTCCTTTAAACAACGCAAGAATAAATGGCAGTTGCAGACTCGCTTCGCCGCCGCTCACGGTAATACCATTAATAAAGTGACGCTGACTATGGAGAATCGTCAGTATCTCCTCAACGGTGTAACGACTGACCTTGGGGCTCGCTTGTTTTGGGCATACGGCAAGACAAGTATCGCATTGGCTACAGCAATCCTTATCCCAACGAATGTGAGGCTTATTACTGAGACTCATCAATGTCAGCGCATTTTCAGGGCAGGTGGTGACACAATCGCCACAAGCATCACATAAGCCTATGGTATGTGGGTTATGGCAGTTTTTGCATTGATAGTTGCAGCCCTGCAGGAATAATACGAGCCTGCTGCCAGGCCCGTCGACGCATGAAAAGGGCAATAGCTGACTGACTATTGCCTGTTTATTTATGGCCGGTTCATTTAACAACACAGGGGTGAGTGCTCATGGGCGATAACGCGTGCTTGTCGTTGCTGTATTCCCGTATTAACTGCCGCTTCTGCGGCTAAACCTGTGGTATTGAGACGTGAGCCGCACTGTTTAAACGCTTCAATATCTGAGCGTTTTACCATATAGCCAGTCACGCGCATTAAATCGTTAGAGGCGACATTGGCGGTAAACTCCCTAAAACCTAACTCAAGCGCGGCTTTACACAATTGGAACATAGCTTGAGGATTGGATTTCACGGTTTCATCTATGGTCAAAATATCGCTAATCCCCGCCGTATAATACTGATGATGTTGCGCTAGGGCTTGAATATGGGCGATGGGATTCGGTTCAGTGCCATAGGGGATGCGAACGCCAGGAGTCACATCATTGTCGATACTAATACCGCCCTGTGAATGCAGTAGTGCCCGCCCATGGTAACCATGTGTGACGGGTGTGGATTTCACTATGGCATCGAGCGCAGCAGAAATACGATAGCCCAGCTGATTTGCATCCGTTTCATGACCATATCTAGCGTGTTTAGCTGACTTAACTTTTCCACTGGCCGTTAATGCCTGCAGAATATTCACGGCTTCTGCCATGCCGTAAATACCAAACATGGGTGCAAAGCGCGATTCATCAATCAATTGCTCTTTAACTAAAAAGCTGTCAAAGAAGTGTGATTCTTGATGCAAAAATGCCGAGCGCGCGTCAATGAGCTCGAAGGTGAGTGAGCAGTAATTTGGCAATACAGTATCAAAAAAATCGTTTATAGAATTTGCCTTTAACGCAACTTCTTTAAGATTAAGTCGAACTAAGGTATTGGCGCCGCCCGCTAACGGCAACGCGTTGTAGCAACTGACAATACCAAAACCGCGCTCATCAAACGCACTGGCATGCAGAGGGTAATTCGCGATATGCGGCTTACTGCACTGACAAATATTGGTGGTCGCAAGCAACAACAATTCATCCGGTGTGACGGCGGGGTCGTACATAAAGGTCAAATTGGGGGCAACTTGTTTTAACTCTGCATCAATGCGCAGTAGGGTGCGGCAAACGATGTTATCTGTAGGACCAATATTCACGTGCATAAAGGCATCGGGCAGGGTTCTGTCGAGCATGATCCAGAACAGTTTAAGTTTACGATAAAGGACTTCCGCATCCATTCCTTCAACGAAAGGCATCAAAATGTCATCCAGCTGACCTAAATACACGGGGATATTGGTCACCGATGGCACGTGATGATACAGAATCGTTAAGGCATTGATGGCTTCGTCCAAGTTTTTTGCCGCTGATAACTCTAAGTATTCAGAGCCTTGTTGAAGGTAGCGGGCATAATCTGGCAACACATAGCGTGGTTTAAACGGCGCATGGCCTTCAAACATGTCGCAAATAATACCGTCATTCATCGCCGCTTTTACCTCGGGCGATATCGACATATAGGGCAAACTGGCTTCCGCTTCTAATGCTAAATAGTTGGATTTTTGCTTGGGTGAAAGCAGCGGGTTGGTGACGATTTGCACTAATTTATCTTGTAATAACATGGCTGAACATCCACAAGTTCTATGATGACCACTAATCTACTCAGTGGCGTTGGCTTTAAAAAGTGAAAATAGCCGCAGTCCTGATTAATGAAATGGAAATCCGCCGACCGAGTTCACAATTTGTGGCTTATTGCGATAAAGCCGCGATGTCAAAATCACTAGAATGTGGTTTTACGATTAAAAATAAATGCTTGAACAGTGAGACGTGACCTTGCTTGTCATATTCGGGGATATGCAACAGAGGATAATAAACTGTCAAAACTTATCGGGTGGGATGATTGAAAAATTTAACACTTGAGGCGGTAAATGAACTCTGCTGTATTCCTTTATTGCGGGAATACAGCAGAGTGAGCGGTGCAGATAAACTCAGCGGCGCTTAGAGCACTTTAGCAATTGATTGGGCTAAGTAATCGACGTTATCTTCACTGATCCCAGCAATACTGATGCGGCTTGAACCTACCATATAGATGCTGAATTCTTTTTGTAGGCGCGCCACTTGCTCTGGAGCCACCCCAAGGAAAGAGAACATACCTTTTTGGCGGGCGATAAAGCTAAAGTCACGGTTTACGCCATTGGCTTTAAGTTTATCTACTAAAATGGCGCGGTTGCCGTTGATGCGATCGCGCATCACTTTCAGCTCATCAAGCCATTCTTGGGTTAATTCTGCCGATCCTAAAATTGTCTCAACAATCGCGGCGCCGTGGGCAGGCGGCATAGAGTAGAGACAGCGAACCACATAAAGCAGCACAGATTGCGCGACATTGGCGGTATGGGCATCTTTGGCAATCACAGAGCAGGAACCGATACGCTCGCGGTACAAACCGAAGTTTTTCGAGCATGAGCTGCAAAGGATCATATTATCGACCGCTGCCGCCATTTGACGCACGCCGTAGGCATCGATATCAACGCCATCACCAAAGCCTTGGTATGCCATGTCAATCAGTGGGGTAAAGCCTTGCTCTTTTGTCAGGGCAACCACTTTATCCCATTGTTCTGTAGTTAAATCCATTCCGCTCGGGTTATGGCAACAGGCGTGGAATAACACCACATCATCAGGGCTGACTTGCGATAATGCAGCAAGCATCTCATCAAATTTCAATGACTTGCTATCGTAGTCATAATAAGGATAGGTTTTAACGGTAATGCCAGCCGCTTCGAATAAACCGACATGGTTTGCCCAAGTTGGGTCGCTTACCCATAACACCGCATTCGGGTTGCAGCGTTTGATAAAGTCACCCGCCACGCGCAGCGCGCCTGTACCACCGGGTGTTGAAACGGTGCGGATACGGTTAGCGATAATGGCACTGTGGCCAGCACCAAAGGCTAATTCCGTCATCAAGGTGTTGAATTGTGGTGAGCCTGTTGGGCCGATATATACTTTGGTGGTTTCGGTATCGAGACGGAATTTTTCCGCTTTTTTCACGCAGCTTAGAATAGGGGTAACGCCGGTAGGATCTTTATAAACGCCCACACCTAAATCCACTTTTTGTGGGTGAGAGTCTTCGCGGTACTGAGTTAACAAGCCAAGGATGGGGTCCGCTGGCATTGCGATGAGTGAGTTAAACATAGCTCCATCTACCTTTCTGGTTATAGTGCAAACGTGATTGTTCGTATCAGATATGCGTTATTTATCGTTTGGAGGCTAGAATAGCGCGGAAAGGTAAAGTAATTAAAGTGAAAACTGTGATTACACGCCAGTTATCTTGGCAAAAAAGCCTGCCAAAAATACGGTTAAATCATAAATTAACCGCTTAAATTTTGCGTTTTTGTTATTTTTACACTGATCTCAGCAAATAATCTGACCAAAATGCCATTTTTCTTGAAAAAACGGTTGAATCCTTAGCGGCAATCGGTAATTTTATAACGACGAAGCACCAACAAGGCCCCAATCTCCTTTTATTTGTAATCTTAACTTGACGCGCTGTAGCGTGAAGTTGCCATTTTGCGTATTCAGTCCGCGTGATCGTGATGATGACGCCCTATAGAGAAAGAAGATTTATTCATGAAGCAATTACGTCTTGAACCTGTTGTGCAAGTCCGCGGTGAAATTAATATTCCGGGCTCAAAAAGTATTTCAAATCGTGCCTTATTATTGGCCACCTTAGCCCAAGGCACGACCACGCTCACCAATCTGCTCGACTCAGATGATATCCGCCACATGTTGGCCTCCCTCAAGCAGTTAGGGGTGAACTACCGTTTATCGCAAAACAATACTGTGTGTGAACTCGATGGCTTAGGCGGTGTGATTTCCTCTGAATCTGCGCAGGAATTATTTTTAGGTAATGCGGGTACCGCAATGCGCCCCTTATGCGCCGCCTTAACCTTAGGCCAAGGTGAATTTACCCTCACGGGCGAACCACGTATGGAAGAGCGTCCGATTGGCGATTTAGTCGATGCCTTAAGGCAACTCGGTGCCAATATTGTTTATCTTAAAAATGACGGTTTCCCGCCACTGACGATTAATGCCACTGGCCTTAATGGCGGTGATGTTGAAATTGCAGGCGATTTATCGAGCCAGTTTTTAACGGCTTTGTTGATGGTGGCGCCGCTTGCTAAGGGCAGCGTCAATATCCATGTCAAAGGTGAGTTAGTCTCTAAGCCTTATATCGATATTACTATCGCCTTGATGGCGCAGTTCGGCGTTAAAGTCATTAACCATGACTACGCGCGTTTTGAGATTGTTGCAGGCCAGCGTTATATATCACCGGGTAAAGTACTGGTAGAAGGCGATGCGTCATCGGCATCGTATTTCCTCGCGGCAGGGGCGATTAAGGGCGGCGAAGTCAAAGTCACGGGTGTGGGCCGTTTGAGTATTCAAGGCGATGTAAAATTTGCCGATGTGCTCGAAAAAATGGGCGCAGATATCGAGTGGGGCGATGACTATATTATTGCCCGTGGCTCCCAATTAACGGCCGTCGACTTAGACATGAACCACATTCCCGATGCGGCCATGACCATTGCAACCGCAGCCTTATTTGCTAAAGGCACGACGGTTATTCGCAATATCTATAACTGGCGTATTAAAGAAACCGACCGGTTAGCGGCTATGGCAACTGAACTGCGAAAAGTGGGCGCCGAGGTTGAAGAGGGGAATGACTACATTAAAATCACTCCGCCTGCTGTGATTAACACCGCTGAAATTGATACCTACAATGATCACCGCATGGCCATGTGCTTTTCTATGCTGGCATTTGCCGATTGCGGTATCACCATCAATGATCCTGACTGTACTTCTAAAACATTCCCTGACTATTTTAAGCAGTTTGCGAGCCTGCAAGGCTAAGTCTGTTTGTTTCGTCATTGTTACAACCATCAATGTCAAGAATAGCAAGCCGTATTTGTGCGGCTGCTAATCTTCATAAAAAATCAACGGATTTTGTTTGTCTTTTGTTGTACAATGCGGCGCGCTCATTTTCGGGGGCTCACTTGATGAACTCACGGATGATGGTTATTTTTTGCGGAGGAATGTATGTCTGAACGGGCTCCTGTAGTCACAATCGACGGCCCAAGTGGTGCTGGCAAAGGTACAATTAGTCAATTATTGGCTCAGCATCTAGGTTGGCAACTACTTGATAGTGGTGCCATTTACCGAGTTCTTGCGCTTGCAGCAATTCATCATAACGTTGAACTGGAAAATGAAGAGTCTATCACGTTGTTAGCGGCACATCTGGATGTGAAGTTTCTAACAGGCAATGATAAAGATCCGGTTCAAGTGATATTGGAAGGTGAAGACGTCACCAACGACATTCGCACCCAAGAGTGCTCGAATGCCGCTTCAAAAGTCGCTGCCTTTCCACGGGTGAGAGAAGCCTTATTACGTCGCCAACGGGCCTTTAAAACGGCGCCAGGATTAATTGCCGATGGTCGTGACATGGGAACAGTCGTTTTCCCAAGTGCGCCGGCAAAATTATATTTAACCGCCTCAGCTGAAGAGCGTGCCCAAAGACGCTATAATCAGTTGCAGGACAAGGGCTTCGATGTTAATATCGAGCGCCTTTTAAGTGAAATTATCGAACGTGATGACCGCGATATGAATCGTCCGGTGGCTCCTTTAGTCCCCGCCGAGGACGCGCTCATTATCGATACTAGCGGTAAGGGTATTGATGAAGTGCTAGCGCTTGCGCTTAACTTTATCAACCAAAAATTATCCGGCACTAACTAAGTTAGTCCACCGGATAGGTATTCGTATTAAGGATGATACGGATAATTTGACTGACTCCACGTCTAGGACGGACAGTGGTTTAATAAAGAAAGTAACCTAAACATGACTGAATCTTTTGCTGATCTATTTGAACAATCCCTTCAAACTCTGGAATTCCGTCCAGGCTCTATCGTTCGTGGTACTGTTGTATCAATCAAAAACGGTATGGTACTGGTTGACGCGGGTCTGAAGTCTGAAAGCCCAATCCCAGCTGAACAATTCAAAAACGCTCAAGGCGTTTTAGAAATTCAAGTTGGCGATGAAGTTGACGTAGCTCTTGACTCTGTTGAAGACGGCTTCGGTGAGACTCAACTGTCTCGCGAAAAAGCGAAACGTCATGAAGCTTGGATCGTTCTGGAAAAAGCTTATGAAGATGCTGAAACTGTAATCGGTATCATCAATGGTAAAGTTAAAGGCGGTTTCACTGTTGAATTAAACGGTATCCGTGCCTTCTTACCAGGTTCTCTAGTTGACGTGCGCCCAGTTCGCGACACCGCTCACTTAGAGTACAAAGAATTAGAATTCAAAGTTATCAAGCTAGACCAGAAGCGTAACAACGTTGTTGTTTCTCGTCGTGCAGTTATCGAATCAGAAAGCAGCGCTGAGCGTGATGCACTGTTAGAAAACCTGCAAGAAGGTCAAGCAGTTAAGGGTATCGTTAAGAACCTGACTGACTACGGTGCATTCGTAGATTTAGGTGGTGTTGACGGTCTGCTACATATCACAGATATGGCGTGGAAACGTGTTAAACATCCATCAGAAATCGTCAATGTTGGCGATGAAATCAACGTTAAAGTACTGAAGTACGATCGTGAGCGCACTCGTGTGTCTTTAGGTCTGAAACAACTTGGCGAAGATCCATGGTTAGAAATCAGCAAACGCTACCCAGAAAACACACGTTTAACTGGTCGCGTTACTAACCTAACTGACTACGGTTGCTTCGTAGAAATCGAAGAAGGCGTTGAAGGTCTGGTTCACGTTTCTGAAATGGATTGGACTAACAAGAACATTCACCCATCTAAAGTAGTTAACTTAGGTGATGAAGTTGAAGTTCTGGTTCTGGACATCGATGAAGAGCGTCGTCGTATTTCTCTAGGTCTGAAACAATGTAAGACCAATCCATGGGATGACTTCGCAACTCGTTACAACAAAGGCGACAAGGTTTCTGGTAAGATCAAGTCAATCACTGACTTCGGTATCTTTATCGGTCTTGACGGCGGTATCGATGGTCTAGTTCACCTGTCTGACATTTCTTGGAACGGTACTGGCGAAGACGCAGTTTCTGAATACAAGAAAGGCGATGAAATCCATGCAGTGGTTCTGTCTGTAGATCCAGAGCGTGAGCGCATCAGCTTAGGTGTTAAGCAAACTGAAGATGATCCATTCAACGCATACTTGGCTGACAAGAAGAAAGGTACTATCGTAAACGGTACTGTTTCTGCTGTTGATGCTAAAGGTGTGACTGTTGAACTGGCTGACACTGTTGAAGGTTACATCCGTGTAGCTGACATTTCACGTGAGCGTATCGAAGATGCATCTACTGTCTATAATGTAGGTGATGCAATCGAAGCTAAGTTCATGGGTGTTGACCGTAAGAACCGCTCTATCAGCCTGTCAATCAAAGCGAAAGACGAAGCTGAAGAGAAAGAAGTAATGGCGACTCTGAACAAACAAGATGACGCTGTTATTAGCAATGCAATGGCTGAAGCGTTTAAAGCAGCTCGTAAATAATCGCCTGTTGTTTGGGGAGACATCTCTCCCCATTAGGCGACTGTGTTTGGCTTGATAATAGGGGATAGCTAGGATGACGAAATCTGAACTTATCGAAAAACTCGCCACCAGGCAGTCGCAGCTGTCGGCGAAAGAGGTTGAAGGCGCAATCAAAGAAATGTTGGAGCAAATGGCAACAACATTAGAAAGCGGTGATCGTATTGAGATCCGTGGCTTTGGTAGTTTCTCGCTTCACTATCGTGCACCGCGGACTGGCCGTAATCCAAAGACTGGTTCATCAGTCGATTTGGAAGGTAAATACGTCCCGCACTTTAAGCCAGGCAAAGAACTGCGCGAGCGTGTTGACGCCGTTAATGTGTGATTGACCGCATAGTAAAAAGCCTCCGTTAGGAGGCTTTTTTGTATCGATTGCAAGGCAATGCTGGTCAGCTTAGTAAATTTCTTGGATAATCATTAAATTGAAACGCGTTTAGGGAGTGCAGCGTGAAATCATTTGTAGCAACTGTGCTTGTGGCACTGTTATTTATTTTGGCGTTGATTTTTGGCGCGCGCAACGAACAAGTGGTGACTATCAGCTATTTTGTCGCACAGGGTGAATATCGTTTACCTGTTGTGTTAGCGATTGTCTTTTTTGCTGGTTTTATTTTGAGTTGGTTATTTGCTAGCTACTATATTGTTCGCTTGAAATTAAGTTTAGCGGCAACTAAAAAGAAACTAAATCAAGTGATCGCTAAAATCCCTCAGGATGTAGACGCCTAATATGCTTGAGATCCTCTTTCTGTTGCTTCCCATTGCTGCCGCCTATGGCTGGTATATGGGGCGACGGAGCATAAGGCAGAATCAAAGTAATCAACGTAAACAATTGAGCCGGGATTATTTTACTGGCCTCAATTTCTTACTGTCGAACGAATCGGATAAAGCCGTCGATTTGTTTATCAGTATGTTAGATGTTGACGATGAAACCATAGATACCCATCTGTCACTCGGTTCGCTGTTCCGTAAGCGAGGCGAGGTCGACCGCTCTATTCGTATCCATCAAAATTTAATCGCGCGGCCTACATTAACTAATGAGCAGCGTGACATCGCTATGATGGAGCTGGGTAAAGATTATCTAGCAGCAGGTTTTTACGACAGAGCTGAAGAAATCTTTATCAACTTGGTCAGCCAAGACGATCACAGTGAAGAGTCTGAAACACAGCTTATTGCTATTTATCAGGTGATTAAAGAGTGGCAAAAAGCCATTGATATCACTAAGCGTTTGAGTCGTAAACGTCAGCAAGTTTTAAAGCCGTTAACGGCGCATTTCTATTGCCAGTTAGCCGATGAAGCCAGTGATGACGCGCAGAAAATTAAACTGCTACAGCAAGCGCTGAAGCAAGATCCCCAATGCGGTCGTGCATTATTGACCCTAGCGAAAAAATTCCTCGATATTCAAGATTATGCCCAGTGTAAGCAAATGCTGCTGCAACTGAAAAAAGCCGATATCGAGCTTTTTGCCGATGCGATTCCAACGGCCAAACAAGTTTATCGCGACACGCAAGATAAAGAAGGTTTTCAAGAATTACTCGCGGGCGCAATGGCCGATGGCGCCGGTGCTTCTGTGGTGGTCGCCTTAGCGCAGCACATGATAAGTCTTGATGAGATTAAAGCGGCAGAGACCATGGTGCTCGATGCGTTATATCGCCATCCGACCATGAAAGGTTTTCAACACTTGATGCAGATGCATTTGCGCCAAGCCGAAGAAGGGCAAGCCAAGCAAAGTTTAACTATGCTAGAGCAGCTCGTTGAACAACAAATTAAATTCCGTCCGAGTTACCGTTGTAAGGAGTGTGGTTTTCCTTCCCATGCGCTTTACTGGCATTGTCCTTCCTGTAAAAACTGGGGCAGCATTAAACGGATCCGAGGCCTAGACGGCGAATAATCTATTAGAAGAATACACAGTTTGTGTAACCCTGTTGGAGAGATGATGACGACTAAACCTATCCTCGTAGCGCTTGATTACGATAATAAAAACCATGCTTTACAACTGATAGAAAAACTCGATCCCAACATGTGCCGCCTTAAAGTCGGCAAAGAAATGTTTACCTTGTTTGGCCCGCAACTGGTGAAAGATATCCATGATCGTGGTTTTGATTTATTCCTTGATTTGAAATTTCACGATATTCCCAATACTGTCGCCAAAGCCGTGGCCGCTGCTGCAGAGCTTGGCGTATGGATGACGAACGTACATGCCAGCGGTGGCTTAGCCATGATGGAAGCGGCTAAAAAAGCCTTACTGCCCTACGGCGATAAAGCGCCTATGCTGATCGCGGTTACGGTATTAACCTCGATGAGTGATGACGATCTTAAATTACTCGGCATCAATGTGCCTGCGTTTGAGCATGTGCAACGTTTGGCGAAGCTCACGCAACAAGCGGGACTCGATGGCGTGGTGTGTTCCGCCCAAGAAGCGACAGCCTTGAAATCACTGTTAGGTCAGGATTTCAAACTCGTGACGCCGGGGATCCGCCCAGTTGGCAGTGATGCTGGCGATCAACACCGCGTGATGACGCCACCTCAAGCGATAGCAGCGGGTTCTGATTACTTAGTGATTGGCCGCCCAATCACCAAAGCTGCCGACCCGTTAGCAGCATTGCAAGCGATTCACCAATCATTGGCATAGATGCCACACTAGCCGTCTAAAGCGCGGTTTGAAAGTCGTTTGACCGTCGTTTAAATAAAAAAGGCTTGGAATCGCTTGTTGGTATCCTTGATATGATTGATAAAAGTTGAAATAGTATCTTGAATGACAGCATAGAATAATGAATCACACCCTGAGTGCTTATCTCACTGTTCACGGAGAACGCCCATGTTTAATGCTACGATGTTTAACTATCAAGGTAAGAATGTTGTCGTTGTCGGAGGAACCAGTGGGATAAATCTCGCGATTGCCATTGCGTTCGCACAGGCTGGCGCAAATGTGGCCGTTGCAAGCCGCAGTCAAGATAAAATCGATGCCGCGGTATTGCAGCTGCAACAGGCCAATCCTGACGGTATTCATTTGGGTGTGAGTTTTGATGTGCGCGATCTTAGCGCCCTTGACGTTGGTTTTGATAAAATCGCTTCTGAGTTTGGTTTTATCGATGTGCTGGTAAGCGGCGCGGCGGGGAATTTCCCCGCCAGCGCCGCAAAACTTTCGGCCAATGGTTTTAAGTCGGTGATGGACATTGATTTGCTCGGCAGTTTTCAAGTGCTAAAGCATGCTTATCCTTTGCTGCGTCGCCCCAATGGCAATATTATCCAGATTTCGGCGCCGCAGGCTTCGATCGCTATGCCAATGCAAGTACATGTGTGTGCGGCTAAAGCGGGTGTGGATATGCTAACGCGAACTTTAGCGTTAGAGTGGGGCTGTGAAGGGCTGAGAATTAATTCGATTATGCCTGGCCCCATCGCCAATACTGAAGGTTTTAATCGCCTTGCCCCCAGCGCCGCATTACAGCAAAAGGTTGCCCAATCCGTTCCGCTAAAACGCAACGGCGCAGGTCAGGATATCGCCAATGCCGCACTATTCTTAGGCTCTGAATTAGCTTCCTATATTACGGGAGTTGTGCTGCCGGTTGATGGCGGTTGGTCACTTGGTGGCGCCAGTATAGCGATGACAGAGCTTGGCGAACTGGCCGCAAAAATGTAGTTTGGTTTTAGATTATTGATATTCAAAATCGAGAACTTTGATTTTATAGAAATTAAGTAGGTAATGATCCATGGCTAATGCATTACAAGAGCAGCTACTCAAAGCAGGGCTTGCCAGTAAACAAAAGGTTCGCGACGTTAAGACTCAAAAACGCCGAGATAAAAAATCTCGAGTTGATGATGGCTCAAGTGCTTTTAAGCAAGAAGTGGCAGAGCAAAAACGGTTGCAGGCGCAAAAAGATAAAGCGCTAAATGAGCAACGTTTTGCAGAGGCATCTGAGCGTGGACAGGTGCGCGGTTTAATCACTGAGTTCACTAAGTCTGCGATAAAGATCCCAGCTTATGCTGAAGTGAAATTTAACTATACTCTTGATAATAAAATCTATTCTTTATACATAGATGAAAAACTGCAGGCAGAATTGCTTAAAGGGCAGTTAGGCATAGTACGTTACGAAGATAAGAGTTACTTAGTACCACATAAGTTGGCCGAACGAGTCAAATTGCTGGTGCCGCAGTGGTGTGGTTATCTGTGGCAACAGGATGAATCTAAAGCTGTGGTCGTTGAAGATGATCCCTATGCAGATTACGCAATTCCTGATGATTTAATGTGGTAATTGCCACAAGCTTGTGAGCTAACGCTGCGACAACACTGTGGTAAAGCTTATAAAATAGAGACCCTTAAGTTCAGGCTTAAGGGTTTTTTTATGAGTTGAATTTATACTTAGCTCACACACTCGCATACTTTTATATTATTCGCGGCTGTATTTGTAATGAGATTGTTTTCTACAGTGAACTGGTATAAATTAAAACAACTGTTTTAATCCTACGTTTAAGAGTCTACCAATGAATCCTTACCAAGCCCCGTTGACGGATATGCGTTTCCTACTGGAACAGGTATTTGATGCTCCAAACACTTGGGCACAATTGCCTGAGATTGCAGAAATGGTCGATATCGACACGGCTAATGCCATTTTGGAAGAAGCAGCCAAGATAAGTTGTGAATTGATCCATCCGCTGAACCGGACGGGCGATGAGCAGGGCGTGTTGCATCAAGACAATCAAGTGATTACCCCTGATGGCTACAAAGCCGTTTATGAGCAGTATTCCCAGGGCGGTTGGATTGGTTTGTGTGGCGATCCTGAATTTGGTGGTATGGGGATGCCGAAGATGCTGGGGATCTTAGTCGACGAAATGGCTTACAGTGCTTGTAATGCGTTTACGCTTTATGGCTCGTTAACTGCGGGGGCAGCTTTATGTATCAATGCCCACGGCAGCGAAGAATTGAAACAAGCTTATTTGCCTAAGTTATATTCCGGCGAATGGGCGGGTGCTATGGATATGACAGAGCCGCAAGCGGGTTCTGATCTACGTAATATCCGCACTCGAGCTTTACCGCAGGATGATGGTAGTTATGCCATCACGGGCAGCAAGATTTTTATCACGGGTGGCGATCATGATTTAACTGAAAACGTCATCCACTTAGTGCTTGCTAAGCTGCCGGATAGCAAAGGGATTTCACTCTTCCTTGTACCTAAAATATCGGTAAATACCGATGGCAGCTTAGCCAATGCCAATGGTGTATCAGTGGGGTCTATCGAGCATAAGATGGGCCTTAAAGGTTCTGCGACCTGTGTGATGAACTTTGATAATGCCCAAGGCTTCTTGATTGGTGAGCCTAATCGTGGCCTCGTATGCATGTTCACTATGATGAACTATGAGCGTTTAGCGATAGGTATTCAAGGGCTTGGCAGTGCGCAGGCGGCGTACCAGATGGCGGCCGATTATGCTAAAGAGCGTAATCAAGGCATCGCCGCTGGCGGCTCACCGACGGGCAGTGATTCTGATCCCATTATTGTCCATGGCGATGTGCGCCGTATGTTGTTGACCATTCGTGCGATGACAGAAGCGGGCCGTGCTTTGTCTGTGTTTACAGGACAACAGCTGGATTTAGCAAAATATGCCCAAGATGAGGTTAAGGCTAAAGCGGCGCGTTATGTGGGTTTATTAACGCCAGTGGCGAAAGCATTTTTAACCGATCGGGGTCTAGATGCGACTATCATGGCGCAACAAGTCTTTGGTGGACATGGTTATATTCGTGAAACAGGTATTGAGCAATTAGTCCGTGATACCCGTATCGCTCAGATTTATGAAGGTACCAATGGCATTCAAGCCATTGATTTCCTAGGTCGTAAAGTCACTGGCGATAACTTAGCCGCATTAAACGAATTTGTGGCAGACTTGAAGGCACAAATGCGGGCATTCACCCATGTTGATGCGGTGAAAGTGGCGGCAGTATGCGCACGTTTAGATGCATTAGTTATAGTCGCCGAGTCAGTTAATGATCGCAAAGTGGCTCAGCCTGCACTTATTAATGCGTGTGCGGTCGACTTTTTAGATGCCTTTGGTTACACCCTGTATGGTTTCTACTGGTTGGCTATGGTTGATAAGGTTGCGGATCATGAAGATAAAGCTTTCGCCGAGCAGAAAGTCTATTTGTCTAAGTTCTATTTTGATAAGTTATTGCCAAAAGCGGATTACCATATCGCTCAAGTCAGAGCTGGTGATGCGACGACTATGGCGATGCCTGCGGAGTTGTTTTAACAAGGCTTCAATATATTCGTTTAGATAAAAACTGAAAAAGCACTGATGACTCAGTGCTTTTTTGTGCAAGTTTTTTTACTCTGTAGCAGTTAATTAATGACTCTAGTGAGCCGCAGTATTCACAGTCGCAGTGGTTGATGATGACGGTTGTAGTACTGAAATCAATTGTTTAAGAAACTCGGCATTGAATGAGGGGTTATGCTGATTTTTCAATTCAGGACTCATGCCATTCTCAAGGATTACAAACAAGGTATCGTTATGCTGGGGCAAACGGATAAAGCCCGCTAAGTTAGACACGCCTTGCATCGAGCCTGTTTTAGCAAAAATTTGCTGTTTAAGCGGCGGTTTATTGTAGCCCATGCGATATCTTAAGGTGCCGCTGATCCCCGCCTGTGGCAGACTCGTGATTAACGGACTAAAGCGGCTATCTTGGTGGATTAGCGCCAACACCGCGGCTAACTGCTTGGCATTGAGCAAGTTATAGCGTGACAATCCTGAACCATCCACAATATTGGCGTTACTCAAATCTATGCCTAAATTCGTTAAAATTCGCTGCATGGCAGCGGCACCATTGGTAAAGCTGCCTTGGGTCTTAAAATAACTTTTACCAAGTTGCTTAAAAAGGCTATCGGCAATCAAATTATCTGACTTGAGCAACATAGTCTCGAGCAGCTCAGGTAAGGGCGCCGAGCTATGGCTGGCAATTAGTTTTGCCTTTTGGGGGAAGCTAGTGCCGAGTTGTACTTTACCCGCAAGAGACATCTCGCCTTTAAGTAGAGAGGTGAGGTTATCTTGGGCAAATTTGAACGGATCGCTGATTGCAATTGCCAGTGGTATCGCCTCACCGCCAGGGTAACAGCCGCGTAAATGGTAGTTATTTTGACCTAATCTGACCATATCAAGTTGGCAAAATTCGCGGCTCGCCTTTTGGTCAAACACCGCATCGCTGCTGATTTTAACTCCATAACTTCCTGCACGCAGACTTACCTGTGAAGGTTTGCTGGTAGAGCTTGGGCTAAACTGACCATAGACGCAGTTCTGATTGATAATATAACTCGACACTGGCGCGGCAAAACAAATGCCCAAATCATCCCAAACCCAACCCGGAGCTTGCATTTGCTCTTGTTTATCGCCGAGTAAATACAGATGTCCATCAATGCGATTAATGCCTTGTTTTACGAGATTGGCAAAAATGGCCTTGAGATCGGCTTGAGTCAGCGTGGGATCGCCACTAAAACGCAGATAAGCACTGCCTGCGATATGGCCCTTGCGTATCGGTGCATCTGTCCATAATTGTGTGACATAACGAAAATCAGGCCCAAGCTGAGCCATAGCACTGACTGCCGTGAGCAGCTTTTGGGTACTGGCTGGAATAAACAAGGTCTCAGCTTGTTGGCTATAGATCACTTGATTGTTCGACATATCCATTGCCAGTAAGGCGATTTGTGAATGTCGAGGGCTGATCTTACTGATTGCTTGGCTAAGCGAAGTGGTTTGAGCACTTATCGGCCTAGAATCATGTTGCTCTGCATAGGCCATATTATGACTTGCGGCTAGGAGCAGGCAGGCATATAGAGTGGTTTTCAGTAACTTTTCCATGTTAGCTATTGGCCATTTTTATCAAAACATCATTAAGATTAGGTTGGTATTGTGTGCGGTTAATCCTCACTGCTGCCGTCATCCTTTTCCATCAAGCGATATAAACGTAGGGTAACAAACAATACCAGCCCAATAAACAACGGCAGGATGAGTAACCCTAACTGGGTTTTAAAATGGAAAATACCCCAAGCAAACAGCAATGTCAGTGCTAACGTCAGCAGAATTTTTTTGTTCATAGTCTTAATCTTGTATCGTGTGGTCTAATCGCAAATAGGCGGTTTAGTTTACGCTAAATCACTGGATTCGGGGTGAATGAAATGGGTTTGAAGATTATTTTGTGATTTGGCAGACATTTTGGGTGCAGTTTAGTGAAATTTGGACTGATTTGTAGCGTTAAGAATCACCCTATTTAGGGGCAACATATTGTGTGGACGGGCAAATAATGCCGAAAATATCCGCCGTAAAATGCGATTTCAAGCAAGGATAAATGAAGAAGATTTTTAGGTAAATCGGTGCACTGAAGTGGAATAAAATCGCGTGAGGTCAAATTACCAGCAAAACCGTTAGGTTTAACAAGACTTTTGGGAGAAAAGTCTTGCCGAGACGAGGTGAAGTCGGTAATTTCTACCCCTTACGATTTTAGGTTCTTAGGTAACAACTAAACCATGCCACATATTAGTATGCGCGGCTTACCACAAGCGGTCGTTGCAGCGTTCAGCCAAACATTACTGCAGTCATTGGCGGATATATGTAAAGGTAATGCAGAGAGTTTCACATTAGATTGGATCCCAAGCATCAGTTTTAGAAATGGAAAAATTGATCAACGCTTTGTCCAAGTTGAGTTACTCTGGTTCCCTAAGGACCCTGATATACATCTTAAAGTAGAACAAACGATCAGGTTGGCAGTGACAGAGGCCTATCCAGAGTTAACACATATTGCTGTGATGTTTTTATCACTGAACCCTAGTGCTTCCTATCGGGGTGGTCAGCATGTTTAAAGGAGGATGCCTTGCTAGATAAGCTTGGTGGAATAGCCGTTCAACCCGAGGCTTTAACGTGGTTGCTCACGCCATGCCGTTTCAAGGCAGAATTACTCGCTCGTATTGCGAGCGCCAAGCACAGTATTTATATTGCGGCGCTGTATTTAGAAGATGACGAAGCGGGTCGTGAGATATTACAAGCCCTCATGGATGCCAAAGCGGCAAATCCAACGCTTGATATCAAAGTGTTAGTCGATTTTCACCGTGCGAGACGTGGCTTGATTGGCCATAAAGGTGATAGCGGCAACTATTTGATGTACCGTAGAGTTATGGCTGAAGCCGAACATCCCATAGATATCTTAGGTGTACCCGTCAAATCCCGTGAATTTATGGGTGTGTTGCATCTTAAGGGATTTATTATCGATGATGCCGTGATTTATAGCGGTGCCAGTCTCAATAATATCTATTTGCAACAACACGATAAGTACCGTTTCGATCGTTATCACTTGATTGAGTCTGCCGAATTAGCGCGCAGTATGCGCGCGATGATCCAGAAAAATATCATTTCTGATCCAGCTGTGTGTTCATTAACGCAAGATGCCGAGCAAGAAGTGCTACCACCAAAGACGGATATGCGTAGCTTTAAGCTGAGACTGTCTGATGCTGAGTATCAGTTTAAGGAGACCCGTGATGGCAATCGCATCACGCCGTTACTTGGGCTAGGACGTAAGAAAAACTTGCTCAATAAAGTGGTTGTCGCCTTGGTGGAAGAGTCAAAAGACTCGCTGTTTATTTGCACGCCCTATTTTAATCCGCCGTACATTTTAGTGCGCGCTTTAGCTAAGCATTTACGCAATGGCAAACGCATCGATATCGTTGTGGGCGACAAGACGGCTAACGATTTTTATATTCCGCCAGAGCAGGATTTCTCAACCATAGGTGCCTTGCCCTATATGTATGAGCAATCATTGCGTAAGTTCGCTAAACGCCAACAGTGGGCGATTGATAATGGTCAGCTGAATATCCATTTGTGGAAACATGGTATCAACAGTTATCACCTCAAGGGCATCAGTGCCGACGGTAATAAGCATTTGATCACAGGCTCGAACTTGAATCCAAGAGCTTGGGCGCTGGATCTTGAGAATGGTTTGTTGATCCAAGATGAAATTGGCTGCTGGAAAGCCCAGTTTGAAGCCGAGCAGGCACATATTCTGGAACACACACAGCGGTTATATCACTACAGCCAAGTGGACACCTTACAGAGCTATCCTGCGCCAGTGAAGAAGATCATGACTAGAATTCGTCGCCTTAAAGCTGATTTTTTACTGCGTCGCATTCTGTAACGATTAAAGCTATAGAAGCAATAAATTAATCGATATTTTTGATTTATTACAGTGTCTTATCGATTTAAAAAGCCCACAACAATGTGGGCTTTTTATTGACTGATGGTAATAGATTTAGCTTAAACCAAGAATTGTAGTTTCAAATCATATCCATTAAATCTGTGGCATTAAATTCTGGTGAGTATCATTTTGATCTTTGGCGTAATACAGAGACAGGATCACTAAAACCACCATCACAGCACTTAATAAACCTATGCTCAACTGGCCGCCCATAGGCACTAAAGACATAGTTAATGCGGCAAGTCCGGCGCCAAAATTTTGTAATCCCCCCAGTAATGCGCCCGCAATCCCCGCCTGACGTGGAAATGGCTCTAACGCAGCAGATGTTAGGGTAGGGAACAGCATGCCTGCGCCACTGAAGAATAAAATCGATCCAATAAGTAAACTCCAGCCAACCACTAAATTAAAAAGACCTGGGATCAACATAAATAATGCGCCAGCACCGAGTAACGCAACACCTTGGTAAACAACTCTTTGTGGCTTATTCTGTCGGCCCGCGATGAGTGCCCCCAGTAAGTAGCCAGGAATTGGCGCAACAAAATAGCAACTGACCATAAAAGGTGTCAGTCCGAGATATTGGCCATAGAGTACACCAGCAATGGCTTCAAACGCCGCAATACCGGCAAAGGTGGCGATCAATGAAAATAAATAAGCGCGAAACGCTCTATGGCGTAGGACATGCTTATAGGATTTGAAAACGGCTTGATGTTCCCGTTGCGTCTTGGGTAAAGACTCTTTAAAGAGGAATATTAACAACAGCCAGACCGCGACACCGAATCCCGCTAATACCCAGTATACGGCTTGCCAGCCAAAATAGGCCGCAGTGGCGCTGCCGATAAATGGTGCAAGCAAAGGTAAAAACACTACAGCCATAGAGACATAGCTATTAAATTTTACCAGTCGGTCACCAAAGTAGTGATCGCGGGGAATGCTACGGCATAATGCGCCTGCGCTGGCTGTGCCTAATCCTTGGATAAGGCTTGCCATAATTAGTTGGTTAAAGCTTGTGGCCTTCGCCGCGAATACAGCGCCTAGAACGAAAATTGCGATACCCACGACGAGTGGCATTTTGCGGCCAACGCGATCTGACACTGGGCCATACACAAATTGAAACATCCCGTAGGAGAGTAAGTAACAGGCCATCACGGCTTGTAGTTGGCTGGCGTCCACATGGAGCCCGAGTGCGATTTGTGGAAGGGCAGGTACAAAAATCGTCTGCGCCATTTGGCCACAGGCGACCATAAAGACAATCATTAACAGTAGGCTAGACTGACTCGCCGCTGGAGCGACATCGTGATGAATAGGAGAATGTGGCGTGCCTGACATGATATTTCCGAAAAAGGTCACTTAAGGTATTTGCGCGCATCTTACTCCCTAAAAGCGTAACTTCAAGTGTCAATCACATTGATTTAACGAAATAATTTTTAATGCGATGCATAAGTTTTTATCCTGATTTTAAGCTGTAAAGCTAAACTTACGATAGGTTATTTGTCTGTTAACTAGGTCGATGAGTTGCAAATGAATTAATACTCAGATTAACCCTTCACTGCCTATTTTCTTACATGGGAGTTTGCTTAAAAATATTGGCTATTAAGAGATTGGAGGTAAGTAAGTGGATAAGGTGCTTAATACAAGCCACCCTAAAAAAATCACGCTAAAAGGAACAAATAAGAAAGGAGATTGCGAATCGGCCTATCTCCTTATCTCCTTTAATAGTCGCGACTAGCAAGATGCTATTTTTGTAATTTCTCTATGCCCGTTAAAATCTGATACCCCACAGTCACCCGAGGCGGTACGGGATAATTTTTATTGCTTAACAATACTATGCCAAGCTTTTGCGCGGGAATAAATGCTGCATAAGCGGCAAAACCGCCAGTAGAACCTGTTTTATTGATCCACACATTTTGCTGCGGCGCGAGGGGCGGCACTATGGGTTTAACGGGTGTACTGCCAAACACGACTTCCTGAGTATGGCCCATAAGTATTTTATCAAGATCAATAGGATATGAGTAATGCTCCCAAATCATATCTTGGGTCATCATGCCCACATCAAAGTATCCCGTGTGGGTCTCATCGAGTGCCGTTTGCAGTGGTTTGGCAAGCGGGTGCATTTGCATATTGGCCTCAACAAATTGCAGTAAATCCTTGGCAGAGGTTTTAACGCCATAGGCTTCATCGGCTAATACACCGGGATTGACTCGCACTGGCATGTCTTGCTTATCATAGCCTTGGGCATAATCGGCCATTTTACTGCTCGGAACGTTAATGTAGCTGCTTGTCATACCCAATTGTGGAAATAGTGTTTGCTCAAGGGCTTGTGGAAAAGTTTTCCCTAAACTCTGCGCGGCAATCATACCGAGCAGCCCAATACTCGGATTGGCGTAATTTCTGTGGGTCCCCGCGGCAAATGACGGTTGCCAATGCTTAAGGTAATCCATTAACTCTGCGTTATTAGTGACCTTATCAGGAACTTGCATCGGCAAATCACCCGCTGTGTGGGTGGTTAAATTGATGAGACTAATCTTATCAAAATGGCTGCCTTTTAATGCTGAAACATAATCACTGGCCATATCCGTGAGTGTTAATTTACCTTCGCCCTGTGCATAGTTAGCCAGTGTTGCGGTAAAGGTTTTACTGATAGAGCCAATCTCGAACAGGGTATCTTCAGTCACACTTTGCCCAGAGGTTTTAGAACTGACGCCATATTGGTAAAAATACTGTTTACCCTCTATGGTGACGCCAATCACTGCGCCGGGAATAGCGTACTCAGCCATCAAAGGTTTCACCGCCGAATCTACAAGAGTCTGTATTTCTTTGGTATTAAGTGTTTTGGCGGCAGTGGCATGAGAGAATAGGGCCGCAGAGATGAGGATGCCGTTTAATAACGGCATTAAAGCGAACGGGGCTTTTGGGTGCATAATTGACCTTTCATTGAGACTGTATTTGTAGAGTAGATTTTCGCATGATATTAGGGCAATTCCACACTAAGTTAAGTCATTACTGATATTTAGCTTAAATACTCCCCCAATAAGTAAGTTAAACGTTAATTTGGTCGGTTTAGTGTTGCACGCTATTGCATACTAAGTGGTAACACAGATTAATACATTACAGCTTTTTTAAGAGATAATTGCTCGGTGCTCTAAAATTATCTCGCTGACGTTAGGCTGCAGATGAAACCATCAACCACTGACACCGGCCTTTTATCACGATAATGTATTACGCGATTGCACCATTGATGGCCAAGGGATAAACTGCGCCACCGCGACAAAAAAGTGCTAAATGATGTGGTCGCGATCCTTAATAAGTTTGATAGAGAATTGGTTTTTATGGCTTTAGCCCCCCATGCAGTGCACCATTTATATCAGTACCGTAAGTCTATTTCGACTAAACCCTTTGGTGCCCGCGGTAAAAAACTGATCCGCTGTCCATTATGCCTCTTAGGTGAGCAGTTCTGTACCTGTACGCTACGCCGTCAGTTAGATACTCACGCCAGTTTTCTGCTGATTATGTATAACGATGAGGTGTTAAAGCCGACTAATAGCGGACGACTCATCGCGGATCTTATTCCTGATACCCACGCCTATATTTGGTCACGTACAGAACCTGAAGCTGAGTTGCTTGCTTTGCTGAATTCGCCGCAATATCAACCCTATTTAGTGTTTCCTGCCCAGTATGCAGAGCAAGGGCAAACCGTACTGAACCAAGTGCCGATGTCGACATTGGCCGAAGGCAAACGGCCGCTACTTGTTCTGCTTGATGGCAGTTGGCGTGAAGCGATTAAAATGTTCCGTAAGAGTCCTTACTTACACTCACTGCCGTTGCTTTCCTTCGATCCAGACACGCTCGCGACCTATGCATTGCGTAAAGGTAGTCATGATTTTCAACTTGGCACCGCCGAGGTGGCATCATTGGCTTTAGGAGCGATTGGCGAAGCGGCTAATGGCAAAGCCTTAAGTACTTGGTTTGATTTGTTTGTTGAATCTTCCTTACTTGGCCGCAATCGCCGTTGCCGTGAGGACCTTCTGCCAATTACAGATTTTACCGATGCTTTTGAACTGGCCTTTGAACAAGCAAGTCGTAGTAAGAGTTAATAGATGTTGGATTTAATCTATTTTGAAAAAGGCTAGTTAACTATCTTCTTAAATAAAAAATCCCCTACAGTGAGGGGATTTTTTATGTGTAGCAATTAACTTATAGGAACTTCATATTTAAGAAGATACCTCGCACAAGCATAATTGTTTATACCGCGACTTCTTTACCATCTAACTTACGGATAACGACCGTAGCGGCGCGAGGGCGTAATGTGGTGCCCGCAGGCGTTTTTTCAGAGGCATTGGACGAATAAGGCCAATTACCGGGATGCTGAATGTTAGCAAAAACAGAAGTGTAATCAGGGCTAATAGCAAAACCCGTAACCTCACAGTCGTTTGGTCCAACAAAGAAACGCTTTAATTCCATTTGGTTATCAGCCGTTACGCCGAGCTGTTTCTCTTGGCCATCAACAAGCGTTGAAGGCACTATCGCTAGCATCTGATCGTTGGTTTCTTCTGCGACCTCCTTGGCTCCATTGTCGGTTTGAACCCACAAAATACCGCGTTGATCGAAGGCCAAACCGTCTGGGCTGGCAAATTGGTTAAGATCTGTTAAGCCTGATAAGTTTGTCTCTGCGTTACCATCACTTGGTGATCCGAATACGAAGATATCCCATGTAAATTCAGTATCTTTGTCACTTTCATCCCAACGAATAATATGGCCAAAGTGGTTTTTCAATCTTGGGTTCGCTGGATTGGTTTCAGTTCGTTTTGAGTTGTTGGTCAGGGTCAAATAAATTGAACCTGTGAAAGGATCGACAGCACACCATTCAGGGCGATCCATAGGTGTTGCACCAACAAGATCCGCTGCGCCCGCGGTGTTCAAAATAATCTCGGCTAAGCTAGCGAAAGTATTGCCTAGGGTTTTTCCGTCCGTAGTCTGGCTATCTAAGGTTAAAGGCAACCAAACACCACCACCATTTGCATTAAACTTAGCTGCATATAAAGTACCTTCGTTCATATACTTATCGCCAGTTTGTATGCGATTGCTGCTGTCAGCATCTTTTGCATCCCATGCCGCGGCCGAGACAAATTTATAGAGGTATTCGAATTGTGAATCGTGGCCAGAATAGAATACTACTGGCTTACCTTCGGTTAACTTGCCAAAGGTACATCCTTCATGGCGGAAACGACCAAGCGCGGTACGCTTTACTGCGCGTGATGTTGGATTGAAAGGGTCAATTTCAACAATATAACCGTGACCATTCGCTTCATTACGATAGTCATCTTGAGCACTTGCACCTTTTGGGGTGACATCAAAACGTGCGAATTCATCGAGACGTTCCTCATCATGACCTGCAAGATCATCCCAGCCATAACGTGTGCTGGTTTTGCTGATCCCAATGCGATTTTGCTCGGCAGTTAACGTACCACGGTTTGCGAAATAGCCTGGCCAGTTTTCTTCACAGGTTAAATAAGTGCCCCAAGGCGTGTAACCATTGCCGCAGTTATTTAATGTACCGCGAGCCTGACTACCGTCGGGAGAATAGCGGGTTTCGAGTAGAGAAGAGTAGGCGAGAGGACCGCTAATATCCATTACAGTCGCACCGGTGAATCGGCGGTTATGGTTATCATTGCTAACCACTTCCCATTGATTATTAACCAGTTTTATACGTACAACCGATACGCCATGGGCGTTGATTTCTTTACGTACCTCATCGATAATAGTGCGTAAACCTGAAGTAGGATCAAAAGTTTGTCCTGCAGGATGTAATGCAACTTCATCAATATATTCATGGTTAATGCAAAGTAAACCGTCATTACCCGTATCATTTAATGGAAAGAAATGCATGCCATCGTGGTGCATACCGACTGAGTTCGCTTGGTCATCGGCAGTGTTACTACCATCACTTTTCCATGGTGCTGCTTTTGCATTTAATGGTGTGCCCCATGGTGCAAGTACCTGCGCTGTATAGCCTTCTGGCACAACGACGGCATCTAAACGAGAACCCGCAACTGACGTAAAGTTTAGCTTGGCGGTACTTTTTGTCGGTGGCAAAGGTGTCACTGGATCAACAGGTTTTGTAACAGGGGCGTCATCTGATCCGCAAGCAGTTAAGCCTACACTGGCAAAAGCTGTCATAGCACTGAGGCCTAAACCACTTTTTACGAAGTTACGGCGAGATAAATGTTTATCCAACACTTGGTTAAATGGCTTGTTATTACTTTTATTATAAAGTGTAGGATCAAAGGTGGCCTTACTCATATATTACTCCGGCTAGTACGATGGATTAAATTTCGTGACTAAGGCTAAAGTATCAATATGACAATAAAGATGATTTTATATTACAATAATACTGCAGTGAGCAATAAACCCGATATGCTATAAAAATGTTAACCAGCAGTTTGCTATGGTCTAAGCTGCTGAGGTCAAAGTACCTCAATTAGGGTTTTTATTCTGCTATGATGTCAAATGTTGTGTCACAGATAAAAATATATAATGTGAAGTTATTGCTTTAATTATTTTTCAAATTAAAAATTGGAAATAATTTTAATATAATTACTGAATATCATTTTTTTCATAAACATGATAGATTTATATTTAACATTAAAATTGCTATTTTATTTTAGGTAAAAGACTAACTGATTCTTATCGAGTCATGATCTAGTTTAGTCTTTTGTGTTTTAGTCTCTTGGTTTTAAATAATGGCGAAGTGAGCGCGGATCGGTATGGCCAGTTCTGGCCATAATGTATAAATGATCTTTATCATTTTCATAGAGTTGAGTGACACAACCACTACGCAGACTGTGGGCACCATAAAACTTTGCAGGTAGGCCCGCTTTTGTGCAATATTTTTTAATGATGCGATAAATATCGTCTCCCGTGAGAAAACCACTATTTTTATGTAAACTTGAATTAGCTTCAGAGTGATGTTCTACTATTTGATAAGGGCGTAAATATTTCCCATCACGGGAAAGCGATCTAAATAAATGTCCATCCTCTATATTGGCGAGTGATAACCAATTTTTTACCGCGTTGAGTGCTGCAAAAGGTTCATGATCCGGCAGGTCTTTCCATTCCCGTTGACCTTGCTGATTGCTCTTCGAATAAGGTAGGCGCACTTTTAGCTTATTACGTAAAAAACTGACATATTGAACTTTTATATCTGCAAGTTCAGAACGGCGAAACCCACCTTGTAATCCTAACTGAATAATGGCTTTGTCTCTTGCTCGGGTTAATGGCTGCACTTGTTCATCGATAGCTTGAATGAGCATTTCCACTTCATCATACATAATCGGTTGTTGATCATAATCACTCACATGGCGAGATTGATTTCTGCTCAAGCCACGCATCACTCTGATCACCAGTGGATGTTCGGTAGGCGAGTGGAATCCTGCTTGAATATGATGGTAGCGAATGGCTGCCAACCTTGTGGTTAATGTTTGCTTTGAAAGTTGAACGCCAGTGCTTTCTTGGATCAATTCTTTTTGATGACCAATAAATGAAATTACGCTTCTTGGATCTGCGGGCAGGGCCTGCAGTTGGTGTTCGGCACAATAACGGCTAAATAGACTAAAGCTCGTATTATAAACACGGCGGGTGTTGGCTGAAATTTCATATTCAGTTTCTTCGGCAGCACTTAAATAATCACTTCGAACAGATTGTGGCAGGAAAGTCTCTTCAAAAAAACGTGGCCGTTCAGCACGGTTATTATTGTGATGATCTGATCCTGTCACTCTTTCATTCGTTACATTGGTGTTATTTTGAGCATTACTATTTGTCCGGATCATTTTAGACATGCCGTTGAAGTCACCTGATATCGAATTAAGAAGACGTAATTATACGCAAATCACACCTACATCTACCAGTGATAATCGTCATTATCACTGGTAGAGTGCTTATTTGTTCAAATAAACTTCTGTTATCGGAATAGGGCGCATTAAATAGCATTTAGTTGGTTTTTTTAGTTTAAAAAATAGCCAAGATAAACCTATTCTAACAATGGCGATTAATTAAGCGGATATAAAATTAAAGGCAATAATAGTATGAAATTCGTACTTTCTCTATGCAGTGGTTTCGAACTTAGTTAGTCAAAGATGCATAATTTTAAAGAATGGTTTAACCATTTTATTGGTTTTCTTGAATGGAATGCCGCTAAACTAGACTTGCGTGTTGGGTGAAATTTAAGCTAATAACGACAACCGCTTATCGGGTTATTAGCCTGTTATGAGTTGAGCTATTTCTGCCAAAGGCAAAATGACGCATAAGGGATCGATTCCCAGTCAATAAAATGGTTGAACCATATATTAATACTTATCGATTTGTACTAGCATGTGGTCCCATTTATTTCATCCGCATTAAACGCATGCTTAACTAAAGAAACTTATTTATGGAACCGCAAGCTTGGATATATCAACAAGACAAACCTACAGCAGGAAGAAAATTATTATTGCTTGAGGAAGCAGAATTAATTTTTGCCTTACCCTTAATTTATCGCCTTATCAATCCTGAAGCTGTGGCATCTAAACCGGATTGGTTTTGTGACGCTGAGTTACAAACGGTTTTCTATACTAAGTTGGTGACACAACTAAATGAATTGGTCCGATTACGCAAAAAGGCACAGCGGATCGACAACGAGCTTACTAATGTAAACAAAATGCTCAATCAGTATTTTACTGATTTTGGCTGGCGTATGGTTCGCAAAGAATTATCTCAAATAAAAAAACGGCAAAAAAAGTCTCATATTGAGCTGAGCAGGGATATTATTTTGAGGTTAAAACGTTATATGGAAACTCAAAAGTTAGACAGTTTTGACCAAGCCATTGATACCCTATTGTCAGAGCATAATGAAAATATTTCGCTTAATGTTTTACAACATACTGATGAGGATGTTGTAGGTGACATTATTGATGAATAGAACAAAATAACCGCGGATCTATGTTTTGAAGAATATGATTTTAAAGTTGTTCTATTGCCTAAAATGGATTATCTAATAAAGGTAAGTTAGCCGTGACTTATCTGTGCAGACACGTAAAATTACTGTTAAGATCTTATTTTTACGACTAGATAAGGCGGGGCATTAGAGATGAGTTTAAGTATTGCAAACGATAGGAAAATTGCGGTTTTATGCCGAATTGAACCTGGCTGTCTCGGACCTGATGGCGTAGATCATATTGAGGCTTTTTGTGCTTTAGCCCAGAAAGCGATGCAACATTTTGACGTCGATGTCGGCACTTGGGTATTGATCCCAAGATATGATAAAACCTTAGAAGAGATGCAATATAGTCTTGCAAATAAGCTGCTTTCGCGTGAGCAGGCAACTAAATATTTAGTTTCTATAGGGCGTGACATTGATGGTTTTGAAGAAAGATTTCAGGACAAACTGACGTCGCTGATCAATCTATATCTTGCTAGAAAACCTTAAATGCTCAATTTATCGGAGATGTATTTTTTGCTGAGATTCATCTGACGTCTTGTTTTTTCATAGGAGATATCGGATCGAATTTTTACAAATCGGTTTTATTTTCATATTTAATTGCTGACTAAAAAAGTAAATTAATTATATATTAATCATAGTTTTGCAACAAAATCTTCACCTATAATTACGCTCCTGATGAGCAGTTAAGTTGGCTTGAAAACTCAGTTGTTGCTAATTAACTCCGTAAAGTACGTCAAAATTTGCTAGACTAGTCGACTCACTTAATGCTGAATCTTTTTCTTGCGGTATGCCCGAATTTTGTGGGTGGTAAGGATAAGTGTAAAGGACGGTTGATGTTCAATCCCATTCCGGAAACCAATCCATACGTTAGTTTATTGCAGCAGGATTTCGGGTTTTCTGAATTTCGTCCTGGTCAAGCGCAAACGATAACACAACTTTTAGCAGGGAAGTCGAGTTTAGCGATTTTCCCGACAGGTTCTGGTAAATCCCTTTGTTATCAATTTACAGCATTGCAGTTACCCCATTTGAGTTTAGTGATTTCGCCTTTACTCGCCTTGATGAAAGATCAGCTGGAATTTTTGCAATCTAAGGGAATTCATGCGGCCAGCATAGATTCAACCTTAAGCGCTGAGCAGAGTCAGCAAGTGATGACAGATGCGCGCTCTGGCAAATTGAAAATTTTAATGGTCTCGGTGGAACGTTTCAAAAATGAACGCTTTAGGCAGTTTATTCAATCTGTTCCGCTGTCTATGCTGGTCGTCGATGAGGCGCATTGTATTTCAGAATGGGGTCACAATTTTCGGCCTGATTATCTTAAATTACCCGATTATCGGCGCGAGCTTGAGATCCCGCTGGTACTGTTACTGACGGCCACCGCGACACGTAAAGTGAAACTGGATATGGCCAAGCGTTTCGATATCGCGCCTGAACACATAGTACAAACGGGATTTTATCGACCCAATTTAGATTTGACAGTTCTGCCCGTGTCGACTCAAGAGAAAAATGCCTTACTGGTTAACCAGATAACATCATTCTCAGGTGCTGGTATTGTGTATGTGACATTACAGCAAACCGCCGAAACAGTCGCACGACTCTTGAGTCAACAAGGCATAGTTGCCAGTGCCTATCATGCTGGATTTGAAGATGAAAAACGTCAACAAATTCAAAATGATTTTATGCAGAATAAGCTGCAAGTGGTGGTTGCTACCATCGCCTTTGGTATGGGAATAGATAAGAGTAATATCCGTTTTGTGATCCACTATGATTTGCCTAAATCCATTGAAAACTACAGTCAAGAAATCGGCAGAGCAGGGCGTGATGGTGCGTTATCCCATTGTGTGACTTTAGCCAATCTTGACGGACTCAATACCGTTGAAAATTTTGTGTATGGCGATACGCCTGAGCGAGAAGGTATAGCGCAAGTCATTGAAGCAATTCGACTTGAACAAGATTCTGATCAGTGGGAATGTCAGCTTAATGGCGTGTCGACGGCGAGTAATATTCGCCAGTTGCCGTTAAAAACGTTACTTGTGCAGCTAGAAATTCTAGGTGTGGTTAAGCCGTTATTTGCTTACTACGCCGATGTTAATTACAAATTTTTAATGGATAAACATGTCATTCTGAGCCGCTTTAATCCAGAGCGGCAGGCCTTTTTGACGCAAATTTTTAATCATACGCAGATGAAGAAAATATGGGGCGCGTTAGATTTTGATGCCTTGTACAGTGCGACGGGCCATGAACGCAGTCGTGTATTGGCCGCGCTGGAATATTTAGCTGAACATCAGTTGATTGAATTAGAAACCAAACGAATTACCGATGTGTATCGGGTGGATGTTGCCGCATTAGCGCGTCCGGAACTCATCGATGAGCTGTACCATTATTTTATTGATAAAGAGCAGAAAGAAATTGCGCGAATAGCGCAGTTAGTCCGCTTTTTTGAGCTTGAGACGTGCTTAAGCCACAATTTATCGCGTTATTTTGATGATAATGAGGCACCGGCGGTCTGCGGTCATTGCAGTGTCTGCCGCGGTCATTTCGCTAAGTTGAGTTATTCGACGGAACCTACTTGGCCGACAGAACAGCAGATATTGGCTGATTTGCGTGAGTTGAAACATCATTTAACGGCTAAAGGCATTGGTGCATTGTCAATCGATACCTATTGTCGTTGCCTCGCTGGTATGTCAGTTCCTTTGGTGAGTCGTTTTCAAGTGCGTAAGTTGAGTGGTTTCGGCCGCTGTGAAAAATTGAGATATGCTGAAATTAAACAGAAAGTTGAGTCACTGTTGTCGCAACTAGATGATAAAAGAGTTGAACATGAATAAGGCCGTAAAAAAGATGTTAGCCACCCATGAACATTTGGTTCACTCTGAAGGTGTGACTGTGGTTTCGCATATGCAAAGGGAAAAGGCGGAGTGGATACAGCATACTGTTATGATTGAAGATTGTGACGTGCCGTTTAAATTTAGACGGGTCAAAAAGTATCGTAATCTGCAAGGGCAAAAGATCAATGTCATCTATTACCCAGAGACAGAAACTGTGGCAGGTTTTGAAATAGAAATTATGCAAGTCGTTAGAATTAAACGATTCTAGTTAATGCGCTTCGAGTCTTTGCTTTTATTAATCAGCAAAGACTCGAAGCGCATTTGATTGATGATGCAAGAGTTAAATTCGGCTATTTACTTGGAATATTGATAGGTTGAATCTACTTTCCAAGTTCTGAAACGCAGTTCAGCGCCTTCTGGTAGATAAAACACCTTAGGCAAGCGACTGTCGTAGCGCATTTTTAGTTCACCCGGAATACGTACAAAAGCTTCTTTCTTCGCCAATTCGAAACAGGCCATCATAGTGCTCGGGCCTTCAGCGATTTCATCCACTTGATAGTAGTTATAACCCCAACCTTGCACTGTCAGTTCCTTCAATTCCCCGCTTAATCCATGCTTATTGCAATCAACCATTTGAGTCTGACCAATTTGGATTTCGACCATGTAGTCATCTTCGTTTTCTAATTTAGGTAAGCTTAAAATGTGCTGCACCATACCTGCTGCCGGAGCAGGGAACATCTTAGTTGCTTCCTGTGCGCTGTAATCTTTTGGATCGAAACGTTGAATACTGATCATAGGCGCATTTAACCCTGTTGGATGTGGTGGGCTCACCGCCGCGGCATTGAATGACAATAGTGCAAATGCAAGGGGAACAGCGCTAACGCTAAATAAGGTCTTCAATTTCATTTTATTTCTCCTATCCGAACTGAATTGATGTCGATAAATTTGTCTGTGTTCTGCTCCCTATAAACGCAGCAGAGGTAAAAAAGGGTTAAATTATTCAATAAAAAATCGATTTTTTATTCAAATAATCTTTATCAATCTGAATAATAAGGGTTAATTACACTTTTCAATGACTTATTTTGTTAAGTTCGCAGCTATTTCAATTCTTTGCTGTGACTCTTTTATGACTCATATCATGCGAAAAATATACGAAATAGCCTAGATAAAAACCTTAAAACTTGGATTTCAACTTGCACTGAAAAGCCACCGCTGTGTCTGTCTATAACTGCATAAGGCTGTAATAAAGCCAATCTAACTCAGCTATGTGAGCTGTTTTTACTCATAAATCAAGCGCTAATCCATTAAACCTTGCCTGATATCCTTTGCCTAGTCTAGCTGCCTATCTTAATTCACATATCAGTGTCTCGACTGATGGCAGGAGGGCAGATGCATTATGGGGATTCAAATACATGTTTAAAAGTTTGAAAACAGTATATCTTGATAAATATTTAATTTGATCTTCATATATTTTGATTTTCAAACTATAATCCAAGCGACGAGTTTTTCACCATGAATAGCGATAGAAATGGAGCAGGGGCCATACAATGAAATCAATGACAGCCGAGCAAGCGACAGGGCATCAAGCTACTACGGGAAGCCGCCAAGGGCATTCACTCGCCCAGTGGCAGCACGCCCATGAGTTTTCGAGTCAGAACCGCGATGGCGAGAAGAACACTCGCTATGTACTGTATTTAACCGTGATCACTATGGTGGCTGAAATTGCTGCCGGAACCATCTACGGTTCTATGGCACTGCTCGCCGACGGTTGGCACATGGGAACCCATGCCGCGGCCTTTATGATCACGTTATTCGCCTATTCGTATGCCCGTAAACATGCTAACGATCCTGCATTTGCTTTCGGTACTGGCAAAGTGAGTGTGCTTGGCGGTTATACCAGCGCAATAGCGCTAGGACTTGTGGCACTGGTGATGTTAATTGAATCGGGAATGCGACTGATTAACCCTGAGCAAATCCATTTTAACGAAGCCATATTTGTGGCTGTCATAGGTTTGAGCGTTAATGTGCTGAGTGTATTTTTACTCAAAGATCACCATACCCACGACCATGGGCATCACCACGGGCACGCTCATGGTCATAGTCACGATCATGGACATCAAGATGATCATGAAGACGAGCATGCTCATCACAGCTGCGAAGCACACTCCTCCCATGACGATCACGTCCATACGGCTCATTCACATGGTGCGGGTCCACATTCACATGATGACTCACATGCACACGATGAAAGTCATCAAGATCATAGCCATTGCCATCATAAACAGGAGCACCATGCTGCTGAGCATGAGCATGAGCATGAGCATGAGCATGAGCATGAGCATGAGCATGAGCATGAGCATGAGCATGAGCATGAGCATGAGAGTCAGAAGGCACACGGTGGTCATGATCACAACCTACGCGCCGCCTATTTTCACGTATTAGCCGATGCGTTAACGTCAGTGCTCGCCATTGCGGCCTTGTTGTTTGGTAAATACATGGGACTGACTTGGCTCGATCCAGTTATGGGTATCGTGGGTGCTGTGATTATTAGTCGTTGGTCATGGGGCCTCATTCAGCAAACGAGTCCTATCTTACTTGACGGTGGTGTTAAAGCGTCATTGCAGCGTAAGGTCGTGGAAACTCTTGAGGCCGTACCGGATCATCAAGTGGCCGATTTACATCTTTGGCGAGTGAGTGCCGATCACCATGCTATTATGGTGTCTATCGTGTCCCATTCACCGAAAGATGTCAGTTATTTTAATCAGTTACTGTCACAATTTCCTGAATTGGCCCATATCACTATTGAACTCCATACTTGCCGTCAGCGCGAGTGTATGGCTAAGGAAGCCTAAATGACTGTTAAACATCATCATTCATCAAACCTGAATTCAAGTGAGCCGCATTTGCCTACTGCTCATTCAACGGCCGCACATTCAACAGATCATGCATTAAATCATGTGATTATTGAATTTTACGAAAAACTGTCATCTTGGGAACACGCCATTGTGCGTGACAAAGGTTTTAGCCTATCGCAGGTGCACACCATTGAGTTACTCGGCGTGCACGGCGCTATGAGGATGAAAGAACTGGCGGATAAAATTGGTGTCACAACAGGTACACTAACGGTTCAAATCGACAAAATGGTTGAAGCTGAGTGGGTTGTACGTCGTCCCCATGAAACCGATCGTCGTTCGATTCTGGTGGAGTTAACCGAAAAGGGCCAAACTTTGTTCCTCGAACATGATGCATTACATCTACAACTCACTACAGATCTCACCGCTAAAATGAGCAGTGAGGAACGAATCGTACTTCTCAATTTGTTGTCTCGTATGAATAACGAGTTTTAATTTACCCTATTTCATCCACTAAAAAGCGTCCCTCGTGGACGTTTTTTTATAGCATGACATTTTTAAAAACGCGATTCATTCTAGATTAATCATCAGCTATTACAGTATCTTACCTTTTGTTACATTCTTGTTGGATTAATAGTTCAACTGGATATTAATTAAGGTAATGTAAGGGCAGATCTCAAGATGGACTTTGTTTAAAAGGAATAGAATGAATAATAAATTACTGCCTTTGTGCATTGCAGGAGTGCTCGGTATGAGCGGTCAACTTCACGCAGAAGAAGATAAATACATTTGGTTAGAAGATGTTGAAGGCGCAAAGCCGATGGAATGGGTGAAAACCCAAAATGCTGCATCTGCCGCCGAAATTAAAGCGTTTAAAGGTTTTGATACCTTAGTGGCGAACAGTCTCGCCATCCTGAACGATAAAGAACGCATTCCCTACGCGACCCACATTGGCGACAAGTTATACAACTTTTGGAAGGATGACACCCATGTGCGCGGTATTTACCGCCGTACTACCATGGAAGAATATGCTAAACCCGATCCCAAATGGGAAACCGTGCTTGATATCGATGCCCTAGGTAAAGCTGAATCCGTCAATTGGGTATTTAAGGATATTAGCTGTCAGTATCCCGAAAATGAGCGCTGTTTTGTCTCACTTTCCCGCGGCGGTGCCGATGCGGTGGAAGTGCGAGAATTTAATTTAAATACTAAATCCTTTGTTGCCACCAAAGATAAGCCATTCTTTTTGAAAGAAGCCAAATCAAGTCTGAGCTGGATAGATAAAGACCACGCCTTTGTCGGTACTGATTTTGGTGATGGTCAAAGCATGACTGACTCAGGTTATCCACGGGAGGTGAAACTCTGGCAACGTGGTACAGCACTCGAGCAAGCGAAACCGATTTTCACTGGTGACAAAACCTCTGTCGCTGTATCAGGCTGGGTTTTATTCGATGATAAAACGCCGCTGAGTTTAGTCACCGAGGCACATACTTTTTATACCGCCAGCCAATATGTCTATCAAGATGGCAAACTCATAGGGTTGCCATTACCTCAAGATGCTGAGATTAAAGGTTATTTTAAAGGTAAGTTATTTATTGAGTTAAAGAGCGATTTAACCAATAAAGACGGTAACTTTAAGCAAGGCGCGGTCGTGTATGCCGATGTGGCGGATCTTATCGCCCAAAAAGCCAAATTTAGTTTATTTGTGAGCCCGACTCAGACCGCATCGATAGCGCAGCTTAGTTTTAGTAAGAGTGCGATTTTCGTTAATTGGCTCGATAACGTGAAAAGCAAATTAGTACGGTATGAGCAAGACGAAAAGGGCGCTTGGCAAAGCTCCCAAGTCCCATTCGAAGCGAATGGGACCTTGACGGTAATGGACGTTGAGCAAGACAGTGATGATTTTTTCGTGAATTACACCAGTTTTCTTGAGCCTTCAAGCCTCTATACGGTTAATGTAAAAACCCTAAATCCGAAGAAAATTAAAGGTATGCCGCAACAGTTTGCTGCGGATAAGTTTAAAACTGAGCAATACTTTGCGACGTCTAAAGATGGCACTAAAGTACCGTACTTTGTGGTGATGGCTAAGGATCTTAAGTTAGATGGCACTAATCCTACGCTACTTTATGGCTATGGTGGGTTTGAAGTCTCACTGCGTCCATCCTATTCGGCCACCATTGGTAAGAACTGGTTAGAGCAGGGCGGCGTCTATGTGTTATCTAACATTCGTGGCGGTGGCGAATATGGCCCAGCTTGGCATCAAGCGGCGTTAAAGCAAAATCGACATAAAGCCTATGAGGATTTCGAGGCAATAGCGGAAGATTTGATTGCCCGTAAAATTACATCAAGTAAACATTTAGGCATCCAAGGAGGCAGTAACGGTGGCCTGTTAATGGGGGCGGCATTTACCCGCAGACCGGATCTGTACAACGCTGTAGTGTGCCAAGTACCTCTGATTGACATGTTTAGATTCAATAAGTTACTCGCCGGTGCCAGCTGGATGGGCGAATACGGTAATCCGGATATTCCTGAGGAATGGGCTTACATTAAAACTTATTCTCCGTACCATAATCTGCATAAAGACGTGCATTATCCAAAGGTCTTTTTCACCACATCGACCCGTGATGATAGGGTTCACCCAGGTCACGCCCGTAAGATGGTTGCTAAGATGAAAGACATGGGAATTGATGTCTTGTACTACGAAAATATTGAAGGTGGCCACGCCGGCGCTGCAGATAATAATCAAGCCGCGGAACTTAATTCAATGGCGTTTGCCTACTTATTACAGCAATTAAGATAATTACCGCTGGGTTAGCATGAATTGTTAACTCTTCACTGGTAAAACCGAGCAAGACCCTAATAGGTTGGGGAGCAGAAAACGGTCGAACTTATTGAGGTTCGGCCGTTTTTTTAAGTTTATTATTTAATGTTAACAATACCCACAGATAATTTGAGCCATTGCCGAGAGCTTGCTACTATTGCGAAAAAATTTCACTGTCAAAGGCTAAGACTACCTTAAGAATACTAAGTTATTCTCGACAAACAACTAATTTGAGTGAGAGCTATCAGTGTTAGCAAGATTTAAGACTCTATCGGTGAATCGATTCACTTTTATCACAGCGTTATTTTACGTCTGTATTTTCAATATCCCATTGTTTGGCATCATTAAGAAAGGCATTGAAAAACAACCTGATGTAGATCCTATCTTCATCGCTACTGTGCCGTTGTTTTTAACCTTTGCACTCAGTTTTATATTTTCCTTATTTACGGTGAAGTATCTCGTTAAACCGTTTTTCATCTTACTCACCTTGTTATCATCGAGTGTGTTCTTCGCTGCCTACCAATACAATGTCGTCTTCGATTACGGCATGATAGAAAACACTTTTCAAACCAATCATGCCGAAGCGTTCATGTATGTGAATTTCGCTTCAATAATGAATATGTTACTGACGGGGATTTTACCCGCGTACCTTATCTATAAAGCGGATATTCAGTACAAACCTTTCCTAAAAGAATTACTGCATAAAGTGCTTTTTATGCTAGCGATGTTGGCAGGACTGGGCATTATTGCTTTCTTCTATTTTCAAGATTACGCGGCCTTTGGCCGTAACAACGACGAGCTAAAACGTTATATCGTGCCGACGTATTTTATCGGTGCGGTGTCTAAGTACATCAATGTGCAGTACTTGCAAACGCCAATGGAATATCAGCAACTTGGCCTCGATGCAAAAAATGTCAGTGCCAACTCAAATGGAAAACCGAATTTATTAGTCCTAGTCGTGGGGGAAACCGCGCGTTCAATGAGTTATCAGTATTATGGCTACGACAAGCCAACCAACGCCCATACCCAAGACCAAGGATTAATAGTCTTTAAAGATACCCATTCATGTGGCACGGCAACGGCGGTATCTTTGCCTTGCATGTTTTCTCGCATGGGACGGGAAGATTACGATTCACGCCGTGCCTATGCTCAAGACACCGCCGTTGATGTGTTGGATCATGGCGGTATTAAAGTGCAATGGTTTGACAATGATTCTGGCTGTAAAGGGGTGTGTGACCAAGTTGAAAACATAACCATTGATTTGAACAGTGATCCTAAGTTGTGCACAGGCCAATATTGTTTCGACCAAGTATTACTGAACAAATTAGATGAAGCCTTAGCCAACGCAGAACGCAAAGATACTGTGATTGTATTGCATGTTATTGGTAGTCATGGCCCGACTTATTTCTTACGTTATCCAGCAGAACACCGTAAGTTCACACCGGATTGTCAGCGCAGTGATATACAAAACTGCAGTGAAGATGAGCTGATGAATACCTATGACAATAGTATTTTGTACACTGACTATATTATTAGCGAAGTGGTTAAAAAGTTAGAAAACCAACAAGATAAATTTGATCCAGCCATGTTGTATCTGAGCGATCATGGCGAGTCTTTAGGCGAAAAAGGCATGTATTTACATGGCGCGCCTTACAGTATCGCACCGATTGAGCAGACGAGCATTCCTATGCTTGCTTGGGTGTCAAAAGATTTTAGCAAAGATAATCAATTGGATATGGATTGTTTGGCTGAGCATGCGGCGAAAGGTGGTTTTTCCCATGACAATTTATTCGATAGTCTATTGGGACTAATGAATATCAAAACTGAGGTATATCAGCCTGAATTAGATATCTTTGCTCGCTGCCGCGGTTAATTGTGGACTTAATTGTCGCGAGGTTTAGCTCGTTCTAGTTGGTTCGACACCATGATGAGGAAGAGGATGGCAACATCCTCTTTTCTTTTGCTCCCTGTCATAATAATTGATTTCTCTCATATCCAAATCGAATCAGTTGAGTTAACTTAATATATACAAAAACATAACAAATCTATGGTTCGCGATTTATGTCTTCTACTGCAGAAAATAAAGAACTTGATTCTGCCGCGCAAATTTTACGTTTGGCCGTGCCGCAAATGTCTGCCCTCGATATTCCTGTTACTCCTGAAAATTACACTGTTTGGTATGAATATTTTGCAGGCACAAATCTCGATTTAAATCGCGCGATTGATGGTTTTTTGGCGAATTCTGTCTCTTTTACCAAGGAAGTTAATACCAGTCTTTATAAAACCTTTATCCAAGAACAGTCACCAGAAGTAATTGAAAATGTTCAGATTGAAACACAAATCTTGATCAATAGCCTGCTGAATAAAATCAGCCAGTTGAGTCAAGGAACCGCGGCATTTTCTGGCTCATTAGCCGAGTTTGGTTTGCGATTACAGACTAATCCCGATATCAATACCTTGAACGAGCTGGTTGATGGTGTGGTCGATGAGATGCAGATGCTACTTATCAACAACCGTGAGATGGAGCAAAGTCTGTGTACCATGGGTCAAGAAGTACAAAATCTTAAATCTGAAATGGAAAATCTTAGCCTCGCGGCTATGACAGACCAATTAACGTCTCTGCATAATCGCCGCGCCTATGAATTGAGTATTCAGGATCAAATCTACCGTTCACAAGATCACCAGACCCGCTGTAGTCTCTTACTGATTGATATCGATAACTTTAAAGCCTTTAACGACACCTATGGCCATTTGACCGGCGATAAAGTATTGGCCTATGTCGCATTAGCCTTAAAGCAATGTGTGCGTGGGGATGACTTTGTTGCGCGTTATGGCGGCGAAGAATTTGTGGTGGTGCTACCTAACACCCATTTTCACGACGCATTGCAAGTGGCTGAAAATCTGCGTGAACGTATTTCTGAGCGACGCTTAACGGTAGGGAAAGACAAAAAGCTTTCCCTTGGCGCGATTACTGTCTCGATTGGGATGGCCTCATTGCAACAGGGGGATGATGCTGAAACGCTGTTTAGTCGCGCCGATAAAGCACTGTACCAAGCTAAGTCCGAAGGCCGTAACTGTGTTAGAGGCTGAGAATGTGGGTGCGAGTGTCGATGTTTCAAGACGTTAAGTATTAGCTCGGTCGCTATTTCGTTAAATAATCATTTACTTAGGATAACAAAACGCCGCAATGATTTGCGGCGTTTTTGTTCGTCTGGGACCAGCGGGGGCATTTGAACGAAAACCTACGGTTTTGAATCCTGTGGCACCCTCGTAACCGTAGGTTTTCGTTTGATAGCCGTTAATCCCTGTATTTGAGGTTCGGCTGCATTCGGCCGGTAAAAGCGTTGAATTTAGCCGCAAAACCTATAACACATTGATAATATGTAGGAATATCAATATTCTTTTTCCACCTGACGTTGGTCGAATCGATGCTTCTCCTTGGCCTGCAGGGTCTTGTGGAAGAACCGACAAATTTGCCAAGTTTGCTCGTTTAGGGGCTGGCAACGATTTCTGCATTTGCAGCCAGACGATCAAAACACATCCATTAAATCGTTATAGCGAACTTTGAAGCTGTTTAAACTGCCCTTGGATCACTGCTTTTTCCTGAAGAATCACCTTATTCTCATCGGTCAGAAATGCCACTTTATCCTGGGCGGTTTTCAGTTCTGCTTTGGTGGTCTCCAATGCGTGGGATAACACGGCCACTTGCTTTTCGATATCAGCTTTCTGAGTGGTGAGCACGGCCATGCTTTCCGCCAATTGATCATTTTTATACTGGTATTCCCGGCAGCTTGTCACGGCTTCTTCATACTCGTGTTTTAGGTTCTGGATATCTTCTATCTTTCCCTTCAGGTCGCTATTTAGCGCCGCATTGGCCTGTTTTAATTCATCGGCATGTCGTTGTAACTGCGCATTGGAGTTATACAGCTCTGACGCTCTCGACTCAGCCTGGGCGAGCCGGTGTTGCAGATCCGAGATCTGATCCTTCAGCCCCTGGTTAACTGAATGGAACTGTTCGCGCTCCTGCTGGCGGTCTTCGGCAGTACGCTGCTGGTAATGTTCGAAATGATCGCGAATATCCCGGTTTTCTTGCCTGAGTTCACTGATACTCTCCTTCAAGTCGTTGGCTCGCGTAAGCGCTTCGTCCCGCTGAGACTCGGCCTTTGCCAGGCTGACACGCGCGTCTTCCAGGGACTTGTCTTGTAGGCTTTTTTCCTCGGTAATTCGTGCTATCTGGTTCTCAAGGTCCCGTTGTCGGGCAGTAATTTGCGCGATGGTGTTGTTGGCATAGGTCAACTCTTTGCGGAGTTCTTCCTTTAAAGTTTCGAATTCCTGGCGAGCTTGTTCGATACGGTGGTCGGCCATCTGCTGTACCCGCTCATGCAGGGACTTTACCACTTCGATCAAGTCGTTCGGCAGTCCACTGATATCGGCTGCCTCCCCATTGTCCGACCGCCAACGCTTGAGCAATGGCGCGATGGTGCTTTTGCTGCCGGTGCCCAGGTGTTCGCGCACCCTATCCACCGTGGGTTCCTGGCCATGTGTTTTAATGACTTCAGCGGTTTTAGCGATATCGTGATAAGTGACTCCGGCACGGGCCATGGTGATTCCTCTCGGATTATTTAGTAACATATTACATAACACGTAATATACCATTATATTAGTGTTTTTCAAGATTCCTTGAATCCCAGATATTAACCTACGATAATCTAACTTATCGTAGGTTAATGGATCTTGACGTAAATTTTCGACTTGTAACGCCGGTACATAGCCGCCTTTTGAGCGACATCGAAGGAAATCCTATTCATGAACAACAAACCGCCAAAACCGGCTAGCAACTTGCCATTACGTAATGAGGAATCGACCCTGATTGAACGTCAGGAAGCCGAATCATTGCGGCACTACCTCCAGGCAGCGACGTCCGACAACACGCGCAAAGCCTACCGCTCGGCCATTCGCCAATTTGAAAAATGGGGTGGTCGCCTGCCCTCGGATCGGGATACTGTCGTGCGTTACCTGCTGGCCAGAGCCGAATCGCTCAACCCCCGGACCCTGGATCTGCACCTGACCGCCATTAGCCAATGGCACCATTACCAAGGGCTCATCGATCCGGTAAGCGATCCGTTGGTCCGCAAAACCATGGAAGGCGTTCGTCGTACTCAAGGCCAACCCAAACGCAAAGCCAAGGCATTACGTTTGGAGCACATTGCCCAGATGGTGAATCACTTGCGGCAACTGCCTGACACCAAAAAGAAACAGCGGGATATCGCGCTGGTGTTGACCGGCTTTTTTGGCGCCTTTCGTCGTAGCGAATTGGTGGCCATTCAAATCGGTGATCTGGTGTGGGAACCAGAAGGACTTCTCATCCGGCTGTCTCGTTCCAAGACCGATCAACAAGCCATGGGCTTAGTGCGAGCATTACCTTTCGGTGCACCAGGCTGCTGTCCTGCTATGGCCATGAAGAACTGGATAGAATTGGCTGATATCAATGAAGGTCCGGTTTTTCGTCCCGTTAACCGTTGGGATAAGGTTCAACCCAAAGCACTGAATCCCGGTGGCATTAATCAATTACTCAAGACTCTGGGCAACGCCTGTCAGTTCGATTTCGTGCCGGACTTGAGCAGCCATAGCTTTCGGCGTGGCCTCTCTACATCGGCAGCGAGGGAAAAAATCGACTTTGAGTTTATTAAGAAACAAGGCGGCTGGAAGAGCGACGCTACCGTATGGGAGTACATCGAAGAAGGACAGCAATTCACCAATAATGCCTCATTTATCCTCCTAGAAAAGTTGCAAGCGCTTATAGACAGTCAACTACAATGAAAAGCTGCCTTTGTAGAGATAGGGTAATGATCACAACAAATACTTTAGTGAACCCATGGCGCGGCTCAGTAGCGATAACACCAGGTATCGGTGCGTTCCTCGGCGAGTCAGGAGACAATAAGCCCCATAAACATTGGGCGCATCAAATCGCGATCGGTTTAGATGCAAACGTTGAAGTCATTTCCAGCGAAACACGGCACAAAGAAAAGGGGTTATGGATACCGGCTGGAGTTACTCATCAATTGATAATGGCCGAGGTACTGTGTATTTATATCGATCCAACCCATGATATTTGCAAAGCCTTGCTGCCTCACATAAAAAATCCGTTGATGCAACCCATTGGGACACTCCGTGAGGAATTCAATACAGCGTGTTTATCTCGCTTTACTGCCACGGAAAACCTTTCATTCGAACTGGAGGCTTTCGAGCGTCACTACCGGCACGATCAAACATCTGATCCAAAGAGCAGATTGAGCCACATTTTAAAAGCATTACATGCCGAAGCCATGGATGGGCGATCAATCTCTAGAGCAGAGTTGGCAAAGAAAGTTCGTCTTTCCCCAAGTCGTTTTTCCCACTGGTTTTCCGAAAGCACCGGCTTACCTTTACGCAGCTATAAAAAGTGGTTAAAACTATTAACGGGGTTTGAGTTATCACGCCAAATGTCACTCACCGATGCGGCAATTGCATCGGGATTTTCCGATCAGGCCCATTTCTGCCGGTCTGTTACCGAGGCTTTTGGCGTTTCCCCGGCAGTTATTCAACGGCTTTTGTCAGAATAAACAGCACTTTCGTTCAATGTGGCTACGTGTAAACATGAGATGCTGAACACTCTCAATCAGCGAGGAGTGTTAAAATGATTCGTAGCATAACGTGGTTGGTTAGGCTCCTGTATTTGCCGTTGTTTTTGCTCGTCGGAAATGGCGTCGCTATCTATCTTGTTACCGAGGGTTTCAACCACGGTTGGCTGGTATTTTTGATCTTGGTATTTATAGGAATTTCCTTCGCCACCGAAAAACTGACACCCTATGATCGTGAGTTTAATGAACCGCAACAAGATCAGCGACGCGATCTTCTTCACGCCTTTATGAACGAGTCACTTAATGTTATTGGCGTTGCTGTACTCCCGTTATTTGGTGGCTTGCTGGTCTTGGCACCGATATGGCCTTCCGGGTGGCCGCTGGCTTTCCAGTTACTATTGGCGATCCTCATTTCTGATGTTGGCATCACCCTGGCGCATTTTGCCAGTCATCGCCTCTCTTCACTGTGGCGCCTTCATGCCGTTCATCACAGCGTAAAACGGCTATACGGTTTTAATGGTCTTATGAAACATCCATTGCATCAATTGATAGAAACCGTCGCAGGAACGACACCATTGCTCTTTGTAGGAGTGCCACAAAATGTCCTGATGTTGTTGGTGGTTGCAGTAGTGCTTCAATTACTATTGCAGCACTCGAACGTGGCGTATTTTACTGGACCGCTGAGGAGGGTTCTCGCAATCAACGCGGTGCATCGTTTCCACCACTTAAATACGGCAGAAGAAGGCGATGTGAACTTCGGGCTTTTTACCACCTTGACGGATCGCCTGTTGGGAACGGCTTATTTTGACTCTGAACGAACGATCGGTACTAAGGATCTTGGTATCGCTTCAACGCCGAATTATCCAGCTGACTATTGGCAACAGTTGATGCAGCCTTTTCAACGGGACAAGACATGAGGTTATTTAGTAATTGATAAATCCGAGAACACGCTCCACATGCCACAGCGGGAGCGTGTTCTCCACTTACCTCATTCCTTTGTTGTTTTCATGGTCGCTGTTATCGCCTTCATCATGAACTTGATGATTCCTACTACCTATGATACTCACAATAAAAATACATACCCCTATGAATATCGCTGTATCAGCCAGATTGAATGCTGGCCAATGAGAATAGCTCCAGTGAAAATCAAGAAAGTCCACTACCGATCCACGCCATACACGATCAACCAGGTTGCCCAATGCACCACCAAGCAGCATCGAATAGCTCGCCGCTTCAAGCCGAGTTGGACGCCGCCGCATTGTCCAAACCAACCAAATCGATACGCCAGAGGCTAATGCAATAAAGAAATAGCGTTGCCAGCCACCAGCATCAGCTAGCAAGCTGAATGCAGCCCCAGGATTCATCATGTGTACGATATTAAGAATTGAGTTAATCTCCACGCGCTCACCGTACTCTATCGTACGCTCAACGGCATACTTACTCGCCTGGTCCATCAGTAATATCAAACCGGAAAGACACAGCCAACCACAAAAGGTGTTTGTCGGGTTAGAGTTCGCCATGAAGTTAATTTTCTTTTCCTCCAATCGGTAGCGCTTGCTCGACAGGGGTGACGTATACCCAACCGGATATGTTGGGTCCGATTTTCCCGGTTTTGCGTATGATAGCCGTCACCTCATCCACCTGATTGTCATCACAGACCAGAGATAATTGTACTTCTGAGATAACCACGCCAGCTTCGGCAGAATAGGCCAATTCCCGCTCTCCGAGGGGCTTCAAAGTACCCTTGATGTCGAGTAGCGATAGGTTTTTGTAACCTGCGTCACGCAGTGCGTCGATGACATCGGCGGATCGAACGTGGTGGATAAAGGCGGTAATTTGTTTCATGTAAATACTCCAAAAAAATTCGCTATTACTGTTAGATGGATCGCGGCAAGAGGATACTTGCCGCGATCCTGAGGGTGTCACTGAGCGATCGGATCGCCGTTGTCATCAATCTCTTTTGGCTTTCGCCAAGCCAGTCGATAAAGGCCGGGAAGTACCAATAGAGTGAGTAACGTGGATGAGATAATGCCGCCGATGACTACCGTGGCCAGTGGTCTTTGGACTTCTGCTCCAGTGCTGGTGTTGAGTGCCATCGGCAAGAAGCCTAATGCAGCCACCAGAGCGACCATCAAAATCGGCCGCAATCTCAACATGGCGCCGCCCTGAATCGCCTGCTCGACGGATTCACCCCGATTGAGCTCATCTCGAAAGGCCGACACCATCATGACCCCCGTCAGTACAGAAACCCCGCATAAGGTAATAAACCCAACGCCGGCTGTGATCGAGAGGGGAATATCTCTTAACCACAAGGCGATAACGCCACCGGTCAGCGCCAGCGGTACGCCACTGAAGACCAATGCCGCATCTTTTGCCGAACCAAAGGTCATCATCAACAGTGCAAAAATCATCACCAAAGTGACGGGGACAAGCAGGCTTAACCGCTGCGAGGCCGATTGCAGTTGCTCAAAGGTGCCTCCATACTCCAGCCAATAGCCGGGCGGCAATTTCACCTGCTGCGCAACTTTGCCCTGAACTTCAGCCACAAAACCACCCAAATCACGACCGCGAACGTTCGCGCTGACAACCAGTCGCCGCTTGCCGTTTTCGCGAGAGATCTGATTAGGTCCAGGGGCCAGCGTGAGACTGGCCACTTCCCGCAGCGGTACGTAGCCGCCCTCTGGCAGCGGTATCGGCAAACGTTCCAACGCGCGCAAGTCGCCCCTTATGCCCTCGGCCACTCGCACCACTATCGAAAACCGCTGGTCGCCCTCAAAGATCAGGCCGGCTTCCTCACCACCCGTGGCGGCGGCGACCACGTCCTGTACATCGGCGACATTCAAACCATAACGATACAGGGCTGAACGATCCGCATTAATGGACAGAATAGGTAACCCAGACACCTGCTCGACCTTAACCCCTTCGGCGCCCTCGATGCCAGTCAATACCGCCGCGATTTCGCTGCCCGATTTAAGCAGCTGGTCCAAATCATCGCCGAACACCTTGATCCCGAGGTCTGATCGCACACCAGAAATCAATTCATTGAAGCGCAGTTGGATCGGCTGGCTGATCTCATAGGCATTTCCCGGCAACAACGTCAGTTTCTCACCAATTTCTTCCAACAGCTGCGCTTTGGTTTTATCAGGATCGGGCCATTCACTGCGATCCCTGAGCATGACATAGCCATCGGAAATGTTGGGCCCCATGGGGTCACTGGCAACTTCGGCCGTGCCGACGCGCGCGAAGTAGGTTTTGACTTCAGGGATTTCCAGAACCGCTTTTTCCAGTTGAAACTGCATATCCAGGGATTGAGTGAGACTGGTGCCGGGTATTCGCAGTGCCTGGACGGCAATATCGCCCTCATCCAGATTAGGGATAAATTCCGTCCCCATCCGCGTGGCCAGTGCGCCGACCAAAACCACAAAGATCAGGGCCGCAGACAATACGAGAACGCGAAACTTTAGCGCCCACGCCAAAACCGGGGCGTAAAACCGTTTGGAGTGGCGAACAATAAAATTGTCCTTCTCCTCGATATGCCCCGTCATAAACAGCGCCACGGCGGCAGGGACGAAGGTGAGTGACAGCACCAACGCAGACAGCAAGGCCATGATCACCGCCATAGCCATGGGCGTAAACATTTTGCCTTCCACGCCCGTCAAAGCCAGGATGGGTAAGTTCACCAGAATCACCACTAACACGCTGATCAAACTCGGCGCAAAAACCTCGCGGGTGGCCGCAAACACCGTTTGAAAACGCTCATCCAGTTTTAAGGTGCGCCCAAGATGATGCTGTCGCCCAGCCAAGCGCATGATACAGTTTTCGACAATGATCACCGCACCATCCACAATCAAGCCAAAATCGAGTGCGCCCAAACTCATCAGATTGGCGCTGACCTTGGTTTGCACCATGCCCGTCATCAACATCAACATCGACAATGGAATCACCATTGCGGTGAGTAAGGCCGCCCGGACGTTGCCGAGCATGATCAGGAGCACGACGACAACCAATACCGCACCTTCGGCCAGGTTGGCCTGCACCGTGGCAATGGTTTTATCGACCAGTACCGTACGGTTATAAACCGGTTCGGCAATCACGCCCTCGGGCAGCGTCTTATTGATCTCCAACAACTTGGCCGACACATCCTGGGAAACCGTCCGACTATTACCTCCCAGCAGCATGACGGCGGTACCCAATACAGTCTCCTCACCATCGCGAGTAGCGGCACCTGTGCGCAACTCTTTGCCGAATCCGACCTCGGCCACATCAGCCACGGTAATGGGTAACCCGGCTCGACGAGCGACGATGATTTTTTCGATCGCAGGGATGTCAGCCACCTGTCCGGGGGCGCGGATTAAATATTGCTCACCATTTTTTTCAATATAGCCAGCACCGATATTAGCGTTGTTTTTCTCCAGTGCCGCTACTAAATCATCAAAGCTGAGCTGGTAGGCCAGCAGTCTTGAAGGTTCCGGCGTGATGTGGAACTGCTTCTCGAAGCCGCCAATGGTATTGACTTCGGTGACGCCGGGAACCAGGCGTAACTGCGGACGGATCACCCAATCCTGCAAGGTACGTAAGGCCGTCGCATCATAGGGCTCACCATTTTCTTGCAAGGCGCCCGGTTTCGCATGCACTGCATAGTGAAAGATTTCACCGAGTCCTGTGGCAACGGGCCCCATCACCGGACCGATTCCTGAAGGCATCTCGCTTTTTGCCTGCTGCAAGCGCTCGTTGATAAGATTGCGGGCAAAGTAAATGTCCGTGCCTTTTTCAAACACCACGGTCACTTGGGACAGAGCATAGCGTGATACCGAACGTGTACTCTCCACGTGGGGCAGCCCTGTGATCGCCAGTTCCACCAAGTACGTAATGCGTTGCTCCACTTCCAGCGGTGAGTAGCCGGGAGCTTCGGTATTGATTTGCACCTGGACATTGGTGATATCGGGTACCGCGTCGATGGGTAGGTGCTGATAGTTCCAGACACCCAGGGCACCAGTTACCAGCACCAGAAACATCACCAGCCAACGGCGTGCGATGGAAAATTGAATCAGTTTATCGATCATCAGACACTCCTTCGATGAGCGGCAATGAAAATGCTGTTCCGGCCGATGGTATGCAGAATGTCTTTCAGGAAGTGATTAATCATCATCGCCAACCTCCCCTTTACCCAATTCCGCTTTCAAAATAAAACTGTTGTTGCTGACATACACTTCATCTGCGGACAGGCCGGACACTACTTCGCTTAGCTCGCCGTCGGTGCGTCCCAAAGTCACTGTACGTGCTTCAAAACCTTCCTCACCCCGAACAAAAACGACAGGGTTATCCTCGACGATTTGCAAGGCTTCGTTGCGGATCACCATTGGAGCGGCTATTTCGGCGCGGGTGATTTGCGCGTTGACAAAGAGACCGGGTTTCCAAATGCCATTCGGGTTGTCGATCAAAGCGCGCGCCATAATGGCCTGATTACCAGTTTGGCCAAGCGGCGCAATATAGATGATTTTTCCCTCTGCGATATGGGTCGAATCGAGACTGAGAATGCGAACCCGCTGGCCTAATTCAACCTGAGCAACATCCTTGGGAAAAACCGACAGCTCCACCCAAACCGTTGAGAAATCCTGTACTACCAACAACGGGATATCCGTAGTGTGCTCGCCAGCGTTTGCATTCCGCTGGGTAACGGCACCATTGAGTGCGGATACTATCGAATAGGTTTTCAGACTTTCATTCGCTTCCACAGTCACCAGGGGTTCGCCTTTGCGAACCGGATCACCAACACTTTTTTTAACTTCCCGAATAACGCCGTCGAAGCGTGCCGTTACCGACTGTACACGCTCTGCGTTGGTGGCGACGACGCCATATACTGGCAAAACATCGCGGATGGTGCCCGAGGTAACGGTTGCCAGCGTAATGCCGGCACGTTTTATCTGCTCCTGGGTCAGCTCGACGTGGCCTTCTTCACCGTGCTCTTCCTCTTCTCCGTGACCCGTCTCGGCGAAAGTTTGTCCAGACAACAGGGTGATCGCAAAGCAACACGTAATTAGACGGATAAATGATTTTTTTAACTGGGTATTTGATTTCATTGTGGGGTTCCTGAAAATGTGTTGTCTTCGCCATACTGTGTCAAGGCCAAGGGCTCTGCTGTTAGCTGCTCAATTTCTGCACCATAGGTTAAGGCGGCTGCGGCCGCTTCGATCTGGGTGCGCCTGGCGCTCAATAATTCCTGCCGCGCGCTGACATAGTCGAGATACCCGTAGCGACCGCGTTGATAGGCCGCCTGAGTTTCTACCAGGGCCTGCTCAAGGGCGGGAATGATGGCGGTGCGCAGTGCCTCTACCGCGACAATGGCTTGTTTGCGGTTGTGAAAAGCCCGGAACAGTTGCGTGTGTAGATCCAGCAGCATTACATCGCGCTCTGCCAACACCTGATTTTTTTCGGCCAACGCGGTCGAAACGGCGCCGACATTTCGCTTGCCGGAAAACAACGGCATGCTGAAACCCGCTACCAACGCGGTGTCATCGGTTTCCTGCAAGCGACGAACCCCCACCGACCAACTGATATCGGCACTGGATTGGGTTTGAGCAAGGCGTATTTCTGCTTCTTTGAGGCGGGACTCTGCTGCGAATACTTCTATCGCAGGATTTTTTTCAACTTTGGCGTACAACAGGTCGAATGCCACGTCCTCGCCAAACTGGAATAGATCACCTTCCACTTTGTCAAAGTCCGGTGAGGTTACCCCCCACAGGGCAGACAACGACACTTTCAAATAAGCAAGCCGTTGCTGCTCCGAAAGCAAAGCGAGCTTCGCTTGCTCGGCAGCGGCCTGTGCCCGTTTGACTTCCGCCTCGGGTGTCGCTCCCGCCGTAGCCCGCTTTTTCACAATGCGTAAGCTCTCGCTCGCCAACTGGGCGGCCTCGCCAGCCAGGGTGACCTGCTCCTGTGCCGCTAGCACATCGACGTAACGGCGGGTGACTTCGCCCAATAAGGCCAAGGATTCCACCTGTCGGCTGGCATTGAGCACCGACCGACTGTGGGAGATTACGCCTTGCCGTGCCGCGCGCTTATCCCCCATTTCGATGACCGAAGACAGCGCAATGGTGAGTTCAGCACCACCTGCACCGCTGAAGTCCCCAGTGCCCCCGACATTTTCAGCGTCAAATCCCAGCTCATACGCCGGTCTTAACCCGGCTGTTTCGGCCTGCCCTTGAAGGGCTGCGTAGCGGTAGGGAAAAACTTTCAAAGACGGGTTTTGTGACAGGGAGCGCTGCACCGCATTGGTCAGCGTGATCGTTGAGTCCCCAGGCTCGGCGCTAAGCCCCGACGAAGAAATGAAAAATAATAAACTGAACAGAATACATCGGCTTTTGATATTCCTCCGCCCCAAAGCGCCAGAACCCGGCGCAGTACGTATTGATAGCATATGGTAGATCCTACTTATTTAAGATAATTCAAACCGCGCGTTGCAACGATAACGGCAACACAGAAAAAACATAATCGGTAAAATCAGGCGATTGGAGGGCGGTACAGCGACGAGGATGGGGCCTCGGGAATGAGGGCTTGAGAGTCGTTATGCAACGAATGTTTATGCAAAAAGTTTGGGTGAGTCAGGTTACCGGATAAATAGACATGGCAATGGCAGCCATGGTGATGGCAATGAAACAGGCAGTCAGTGGACATATTCTGATCAGTGGGATCAGTAGCGGTCGAGCTATCCAGTACTCCCGATGATGAGCCATCGATGAAATCAGAGGAATAAGGGGCTGTATCCGAATAATTAATGGGATGCACGTCAGCCATCGCTGTCACTGATTGCAGTGCAATCAAGAGTAACAGCAGATAAGACAGTGCTTTTCGACTCATAAACCGAACATAACCCCAATGAAATGGAATAAACTGCGAAGCAGTCCACCCTTGATTACGGATTCAATCCCCGATTGTCCCAGCGCCTTTCGTTTACCTGTTATCCGCTTATCAAAGCGAGCCAGGTCGAGGATTTTTATTGGCGAGTTATCAAAAAAAGACCATTGCTTGTTGTTCATATTGTGCTCGGCTCAGGACTTGAGCTGCAAGATACGGCGCGCACCATTCAACACAATCAAACCGATGATAAGGCCAATCACCAAGTCTGGATAACGTGAGCCCGTCCAGGCCACCAATCCACCGGCAAGGATCACCCCTAGATTGGCAATCACGTCATTGGCGGAGAAAATCCAGCTGGCTTTCATATGGGCGCCGCTATCCCGGCTTTTGGCAATCAACAGCAGACAGGTCACATTGGCCGCCAAGGCAACAAGCCCGAAGCTCATCATCAAAGTGGAAACCGGTTCACTACCCAATACTAATCGCCTTACCACCTCGCCCAAAGCGCCCAAGGCGAGAATGATCTGAAGCCAACCGGAAAAATGGGCTGCACGCAACTTCATCCGCACACTGTGCCCTACGGCATACAGCGCCACGCCGTAGACGGCGGCATCAGCGAACATATCCAGGGAGTCCGCAATCAAACCAGTGGATTGCGCCCACCAGCCGACAGTAATTTCAATGACAAACATGATGCCATTGATTGCCAGTAGCCACTTGAGAATGCCAGCTTCTCTTTCTGCCTCCTGTTTTGCAGACGCCTGCGCACGGGCGATGGACTCGCTGGCGACGGGCATTGTACTGACAAGTCTCGCGCCCAGACCGACTGATTGCATTCTTTTTTTAATAAGGTCAGCGTTATCACCATGGTAGACACTCACCTTGCGCTTGGGGGTATCGAATTCCAATGTGACTTTAGGATGCACACTGTCCAACGCCATACGGATCATGCCTTCCTCTGAAGGACAGTCCATCTTGGGGACATGATACTCACTAACAAAGCCGCCATGAGAAGCGTCGTGTACTTCGGCAATTTGGGGAGTGTTCTCCGTCGCGTTATTTTGGCAATTGCCACCGCATGTGGTCGTCATAAAAAACCCTTGTTCTATCCAAGGTGGGCAGTTTAAACTCTATAGTTACTATAGAGTCAAGCACAGAGATTGAATAAATGAAGATTGGCGAGCTGGCAAAAAAGACGGATTGCTCGGTGCAAACTATCCGTTACTATGAAAAAGAACAGTTGCTGTGCACGACACAGCGTAGTGACGGCAATTTTCGACTTTACGATGAAGCTGCTGTCGAACAGCTGCTATTTATCAAGCTCTGCCGTAACCTGGATCTCAGTTTGTCCGAGATCCGCCAGCTACTCACATTAAAACGCTCACCGGGTGCGCAATGTGATCAAGTCAATCGCATGATGGATACGCACATTCAACAAGTGGAAACGCGCATTCAGGAGCTGGTTCAGCTGCGCGAGCATTTGAAAGTACTTCGCCGCAGCTGCTCCAGTGAAAGGACGATCGAACAGTGCGGCATCTTGCAAACGTTAACCACTAATCAGCATCAGAAGCGGTAACACTTACGCGCTTGAAATCGGACGCCTGTGTTATCGGCGGTGATGTTGCGCGTTTTGATTTGGATAGTATTAAAAATACCAGGTAAACCAGAAGTACCGAAAGTTGCGCAAGCACGCCTTGCCAGGTGGATTTGACGCCAATCCAGTCAATCTCAAAACTCACAGGTAATGGCGTCATACCGATGATGGCCGCCTCCTGTAATGCCGACACAGCTTTGCCCATCAGGACAAATGCCAGCGCTAGCAGCAAGTAGGTGGTGGCTGAAAAGAATTTGGCGATCGGCAGCTTGACGGAAAAGCGAATCAACACCCACGCCAATATGGCTAACAGCAACAAACCGAGCGCAAAGCCACCACCAACAGAAGAATATTGGGTTGATACCGCCTGCGTTAACAGCGATTGATAAAATAATACGGTTTCAAACACCTCCCGGTAAACCGCCACAAATGCCAACGCCACCAGCCCCCACAAGGTGCCAGACTTAAGTTGGGTATCGACATGTTGCTGAATGTAGGCTTGCCATTGTGCAGCCTGGGTTTTGCTATGCATCCAGATCCCAACATAGAGCAGTACCAACGCGGCCAATAAAGCGGCAATTCCCTCCATGATTTCACGATTGGCACCACTGATCGTGATCAACGATTGAGCGGCGATCCAGGTGGCACCACCGGCAAGTAATGCCGCAATCCAGCCTATGTGGACATATTTAAGCGCATCCCGACGCCCGGTTCTTATCAAAACCGTCGTTAAGGCAATGATAACCAGCAATGCCTCCAGGCCTTCGCGCAACAATATGACCAGACTAGCAGTGAATAAAGTTCCTTCGGACAAGGTGGACTCTGATAACAAACGTTGTGCGTCATCCAACAAATGCCGCGTCTCCGCCATTAGCGCACCCAATTCTCCGTTTACGTCGGGGCGGCTGGTCAATTGTCGTAGTGCCATCATGTTGGACTCGATGGATTGGCGCAGTGCTTTGTCATGCGCATCGAGGCTGTTTTCAATCAGTTCAAAACCGTCCAGATAAGCACTGACGGCGAGTTCACTTGCGGTTGAAAAATCTCCCTTCTGATGCGCTTTTTGGGCGGCTTGAAGTCGATTCCATGTGATTGCCAAGGGATCTTGGGATGCCTTGAATAATGCCGAGGGGTTAGCGCGTAAACTCTCCAAAGCTTGTAGGGTTATATCAGGGCGTGCTGCTGCCAGTTGCAGTGGGTTGTGATTAATCAGCTGCAGTTTGGTAATATTCAAATCATTGTGAGTAGGTTCGCTGGATTGAAAAGCGAGTCCACCGACATAGAATGCCATTGACCAACGCTCTTGCTCCGTTAGTTGTTGAAAAGATGGCATGGCGGTGTCGTCAATGCCATTGGTAATGGCGTCGTATAAACCCAAAATTGATCGATTTAATGCCCGCTCTTTATCGGTAAAGTCCGTGGGTGCGGGATCGAGTTGTGCTGCCAGCACTCCGTCACCTTGACCAGATACTCCATGGCAAGATCCGCAGTTAGTCTCAAATACCGGCCGGATTTTTTCTTGAGGTAATATCCGTTCCGGCAGGGATAAATGTGGCATCAATCCCAACAATGTGCCGCGTAGGCTGGCACTCATTTGACGGATCTCATCAACACCTTTCTTATCATGGATGGCCCTCTGCAATGCCATTGCTTGCACTGCGAGTGACTCTGCATCAGCAGTGGCGGCCAGCGAGCTCTTGCTAACAATCAGTTGTGAAAACTCCACCATCTCCTGATATTCATTGTCATTAATTACCTGACCGTTTTTCACCGCTTCGGCATAATCAACGCCTATGTATTCAGCGAGCTGTGCCAGTTGCCGGAGTTGAGTAACGTTGTCTGGGATCTCAGCTTCATTCGCCCCGGCAGATAGAGAAAGTGGCAGCATCAGAAATATGATGGCATGAAGGGTGGCTCGTTTCAGGCGTTGCAATCTGCAATCAAACATCTCGGTGTTCTCTTATTCATGAATCGCTAATGATTATTGATCGCAATTGTAAACTCTATAGCCGCTATAGAGTCAAGAGAAGTAAAAATTACAGTCGGTTGGAAACCGTTTTGATAGGGGTCGTCTCAGAAAACGGAAAATAAAGCACGCTAAGCCGGTGGCAGCGGTCGCAATGGCCTGAACTTCCCCGCACCGACCTTGGCACTGCTGCGCCATAGGTAATCGCCGGTCAGGTTGATATGCTCCCACCCCAGCGGGGACAGATATTGCAGCAACGTGTCGTCCAGCGCCATGCCGTGGGCACGCAAAGCACTGGTGGCACGCTCCAGATAGACCGTGTTCCACAACACGATGGCCGCCGTCACCAGATTGAGGCCGCTGGCCCGGTAGCGCTGCTGCTCAAAACTGCGGTCGCGGATTTCACCCAATCGGTAGAAGAAGACCGCCCTGGCCAGCGCGTTGCGCGCCTCGCCTCGC
>NZ_JAKKSC010000070.1:0-2682 GCF_025653705.1 Shewanella sp. SM87 | reverse complement strand
TCTGCGGCTCAAATCCGATGCCCATTATTCTTGTGGATTGGTCAGATGTGCGCGAACAACTGCGAATGATGACCTTACGCGCATCAATAAGTGTTAAAGGTCGCTCCATTACGTTGTACGAACGCACTTTTCTGTTTGAAGATTACAATGCCCCGCGCAGTCATAACGCTTTCTTAGCTGAGCTTGCTAACGTATTGCCGCCAGGATGCTGCCCGCTCATCGTCACCGATGCAGGTTATCGCAATACTTGGTTTAGGGAAGTCGAGCGCCATGGCTGGTTTTGGCTAGGTCGAGTTCGCGGTGATGTCAGTTTTATGCTCAACGGCCAAACATCATGGCAGTCAAATAAATCCCTCTACCCTAAGGCGAATTCAACCGCGAAATACATAGGTAGCGTCAAGTTAGCGCGCAAGTCTCCGCTACAATGTTGCCTGCACTTGTTTAAAGCTAAACCTAAGCTGCGTAAGGATAAACGTTCTTCTAAAGCTGGGCGAAATCACACCGCACAAAAGAGTTACAGCTTAGGGAGTAAAGAGCCTTGGCTACTCGCAACAAATCTACCGCCGGACTACTTTGGCCCTTCAAAGGTCGTCGATTTATATGCTAAGCGAATGCAAATTGAAGAAACCTTCCGCGATTTAAAAAGTCCGCAATATGGCATGGGCCTCAGACAAAGCCGCAGCAGTTGTCCAAAGCGATATGATGTATTGCTACTCATCGCTATACTCGCTGAAATTGTGTTGTGGTGTATTGGGTTAGCGGCGCAACACCTTGGATGGCAGCGATATTTTCAAGCCAATACAGTGAGAAAGCGTGCAGTGCTATCAATTGTTAGACTTGGAAAGGAAGTACGCAAAAGAGACAGATATCCGGTAAAGGAAACAATTTTTCGCTGGGCATTAATCGAATATATAAACTTAGTTCATGACGCTGGAAGACCCCAATTATGAGGGGATCCGCCAGCGCCCCCTGTTAAGGGGGGAGCAACACAATACCGAAGTCGCCGCATACCACCTTAAACACTTAAACCAACGCATGGTAAAAATACCACGCGTTGCGAATCACACTTAAACAGTTTGTAATTCCTTGGTTAACTCGCTCAGGGCAATAATCAACTGACGTTGAATGAACAGGTGCTGAAACAGTAACTTGTTCAGATCACTTGTCTTAGTAAACGAATGGAATTGTGCTGCTTCAGCTTCCGTGACCTGTGCTCTTCGCAATTTGTGTAAGCTTTCACTCGTTACATAATTCAATACAAATACGCTGTTAACGACATTTACGAGCGGCAACGCAAAATGAACTCTTAGGTTACGGATATCTTTAAACATTCTATTGATAGCTAATGGATCATTTTCTGATTGTTCGCCTCCATCAGAAGGCATAAACGTTTCTTTTGCCATTGATGTGTTCTTAAACATCTGGCTGGAGTAGCCTAAATTAAGCATGTCTAATTCTGCTGCCTCGCGAATAGAGATCACTGCGGCAAAATATGCGCTTAAAAACCAGTTTGCTTGAGGCAGGTTTTCTTCTTTTGCATCTAAGTTGGAAAACTGTTGAGCAAAGTATCTAGACTCATTAAAACGGTCTATAGCTGCTGGCAGCTTTTTAAGTTCACTTGTTTCAAATTCCGAAGTGATTACCTGATTCTCAAAGCCACTCACATATCTCATATCAATCTCTTACTATAAATTATCGGGAGAGGCATAACGTCTTAGTATTTATGCGCATGCGCGTTTATCATGTTAGACCAGTGAAAATGCGAATCGTTAACTATTTGTATGGCAAAGAACTTATCAGCTTTTTATCAAATACACTATCAAGAAAAACGCGCATACGCGTTTTACAAGCCTATTATCTAAGTTTCGCTTTATATAAGTAATTAATTTTAAATAATTTTAGATGTTAATGATTGAGATAACGCGCACAAACATTGACTTAAAAACACTCAGAGCTACGCATTTTTGAATACGACTGTCTAGCGCTCCAGTTTCGGCCACTTATGGTGAATTGCTGAAAGCAGAACATAGATGAGAATTTGTTGGGAAATGAGGTAGCTAGTTTGTGGTCAAACGCCCCGTGTTAACTCACTTTAGGGTATTAGCTTGTTAAGATAGATCGCCCTTGAATCTTATCGAAGTGAATAGAGGTTCATATAACTTCAGGTCACACGGACGTTATTCATTTAGATACTTATATTTCCATGTATGCTGAGAAGTTAGCCAGCATCTTGCGGCTTTAGGTGTTCCATTTCATTGAATATGTAGTCATTCAATATCACACGTTTGAAAAGTAACTTTCGCGTTACTTCAGGGACATCTACTTCATTACACACGGATTCAAACTCTTGGATAATCGTATTAATTTGCGAACTAATAATTTCTTCCGCTTTTTCGGCCTTAATATTGAAGCTTGGTGCTGCTCTCAGACAAAGTGTAGTGGCATAGTGAATTTGGCCACCTAATAAGAAATGTTATGATCTCATTCATAGCGAATTTAGGTGACAAAATGAATAAAAGTAAACGTGCTCGATATAGCGCAGCGATTAAACTCGAAACTGCCCAATTAGTCATTGACCAAGGCTATACACAAGAAGCGGCTGCCAAAGCCATGAACGTAGGTAAATCAACGGTCAGTAAGTGGGTAACGCAACTTCAGGTTGAACGCAAAGGGCTTACTCCT
>NZ_JAKKSC010000069.1:0-2740 GCF_025653705.1 Shewanella sp. SM87 | reverse complement strand
GTAAGCGTCCATTTTAGGACGTCCTATTCCCACTTAAGATCGCGCGATAAGCTGTGCACTCATCATTACAGGAGAGTGATATGGCAAAGCGAGCTTACCGCAACGCTGCACAATGGCAGCAATTAATCGACTTATGGCACACATCAGAGCTGAGCATCACTGAGTTTTGCCAAACCCATCAACTGAGCACCATGTCATTTTATAAATGGCGGCAACGTCTATCACCACAAACTGAGCAAGCTAATGTGCACCAGGATACACCGTTTATCGATTTATCCGCGCTTGCACATCACGGTAACACCCGCTGGCATATCGTCTTGTCACTGGGCAATGGCGTTGAACTTACCCTTAGCCAGCAATAATGTTTATCCCTGCTGCCAACCAAAAAATCTGGCTGTGCACCACACCCGTGGATATGCGTAAATCCTTTAACGGTTTAAGTGCCCTGGTGCGCAATAAACTTTGCCATAATCCACAAAGCGGCCAGTACTTTGTGTTTATCAATGCCCGCAAAACCCAGATGAAGGTGTTGTACTTCGAAAGCTCAGGCTATTGTGTCTGGGCTAAGCGCCTCGAGCAAGGCCAGTTTCCGGTGAAACCGCATCCGAGTGGGATCCAATCACTCACCGGTTGCACCCTGCAAATGATCGTTGACGGAATTACCGTACTTCGCCAGAAACAAGCGAAGCGCTATGGGCAGTCAATCGCTTGATAAGTCTGTATAATTGACGCTATGAAAATCAAGCCTTCATCCTCATCCAACGTGGCAGCGGACGCCGAGACACGGGTTAATTTGACCAGTGAAATCGCGCGCCTGCAGAGTTTGTTGCAACAGGCTTCTGCAGAGAATCAGGCCTGGTCAGAAAAGTACGGCAAGCTGGAAACTGAGCATGCGTCATTGCGCGAAACCTTCGCAGGCATTCAGCAACGCTTAGCCTGGTTTGAGAAGCAGTTGTTTGGTCAGAAGTCAGAAAAGCGCGCCTTGGAATTGGGTATGCAGTTAAGCTTACTGGGCGATATGGTGCCAGCACTGGCCCAACCCGAAGGTGAAACCGAATATACCACCTACACCCGCAGAAAAGGCAAACAGCGCCCGGATGATTGCGTTAATGACAGTGGTTTGCGATTTAACGATAACGTACCGGTGAAAGTGATTACGCTGATACCAGACGAGTTAAAAGGGGAAGATGCCGACCAGTATGAAGTGATTGGCGTAAAAAGCACCTTCCGCTTAGCACAGCGCCCAGCGAGCTTCGACGTGCTGCGCTATGACCGGCAAATCATCAAACACAAAGACAGCGACACTATCCTGCCAAGCGCAGCGCCGTTCAATGTGCTGGATAAAAGCGTGGCGGATGTGAGCTTTATCGTCGGCATGTTGGTGGATAAATTCCAATACCACTTGCCGCTGTATCGCCAACACCAGCGCTTAGCCGCAGCGGGCATTACTTTAAGCCGCAGCACACTGGGCACCATCGTGGCACGCGGTATTGATTTACTCTATCCGATTGTGGATGCGATGCTGACCAGCATCTTACAAAGCCAGGTGCTGGCAATGGACGAGACGCCGATTAAAGCAGGCAAAGCAGGCCCGGGCAAAATGAAGCAAAGTTACTTCTGGCCGGTGTATGGTGATAAGGATGAAATTGTTTTTACCTTCTCCACCAGCCGCGGGCGGCAACATATAGAAGAGATATTAAAACATCGCTTTAAAGGGACTTTATTAAGCGATGGCTACAGCGCCTATGCCAGTTATATAAAAGCGAATGGGGGCTTAACCCATGCCCAGTGCTGGGTGCACAGTCGCCGGCAATTTATTGCAGCCGAAAACAGCTGGCCACAACCGGCCAAAGAAGCGATAAGCCTAATCGCCAAGCTGTATGAGATAGAAGAGACTATCCGAAACCAAAAGCTCACGGATGACAAAAAACGCCAATACCGGCTTGCGCACAGCAAACCGGTGGTTGACCGCTTCTTTACGTGGTGTGATGACACCCTGCATAACCTGACGCTGCTGCCAAAAGACCCCCTCTACAAAGCGATTGGCTATGTACAAAGCAAAGAAATGGCACTGCGTGTCTTCTTAGAAGACCCCGATGTGCCGCTGGATACAAACCATCTGGAGCGGGCGCTCAGGCCCATACCCATGGGGAGAAAAAATTGGTTGTTCTGTTGGACAGAAATCGGTGCTGAGCATGTTGGCGTTATCCAAAGCCTGATAGTCACTTGTCGATTGCATGATATCAATGTAAACGATTATCTGACCGATGTACTGCTACGCATCAGCCAACACCCTGCCAGCCTGGTACACGAACTGACGCCACGGAATTGGAAAACCAAGTTCGCCGACAATCCACTGCGTTCAGACCTCTTTGCTTTACCCGCCACTTCGGTAGAATAGCCTCCAGACGGAGGCGATATGCGCATAGAAGACCTAACCTTAGACGAATTACATGACCTGAACGAGCTCATCTGCAAACGGATTGAGTACTTACGTTTGCAAAACGACATCAATGTTCTAAGCCAGCTACGTTTAGGCCAAAAAGTCCACTTCAAGGCCAAAGAAGGCCAAGTGTTCGGGGTGGTTATCAAAATCAACAAGAAATCAGTGATGGTGGTCAGCGATGATAACCGCCAGTGGAAAATCCCACCAGGACTGGTGCAGATCATGAAAGACATCTAGCCAGGATGCTTGGCCGAAATCTATAAGGCGTCAATACGTCCTAAAATGGACGCTTAC
>NZ_JAKKSC010000068.1:0-3166 GCF_025653705.1 Shewanella sp. SM87 | reverse complement strand
ACATTAGCTTGCTCAGTTTGTGGTGATAGACGTTGCCGCCATTTATAAAATGACATGGTGCTCAGTTGATGGGTTTGGCAAAACTCAGTGATGCTCAGCTCTGATGTGTGCCATAAGTCGATTAATTGCTGCCATTGTGCAGCGTTGCGGTAAGCTCGCTTTGCCATATCACTCTCCTGTAATGATGAGTGCACAGCTTATCGCGCGATCTTAAGTGGGAATAGGACGTCCTAAAATGGACGCTTACATTGCCCTTGTTGCCACCTCGCGATGCATTTTATGGGCGTTCATATGCGTCATCGACCGACAGGGGCTAATATCACCGCCTAAGGCGAGAAGTATAAGGATAACGGGTTAACCAAACTGAATGAGGACTCGATAATGTATTGATGCACAAGTGATAAAAATATTAGCTCGTTCGCTAAGGGCGGGTCATGTCCTCATATAAAGTCTCTTTGAAAATAAGACCTTCGCCAGCACAAATTCTCAATCCGCTATTTGCATAATAAAGTGTCAACAACCAGCGTCGGGCTTGTTCAACACTTGGGATAAGGTCGCGGCTAAGCGCGGCCTATCCTTATTTGTTATATGGCTTGACGCTAAAATATACCGCACTAAAAAACATTAGAAATAAATTCAATAACATTATCAATTTCTAATGCTGATACATTAAAGTTATAAATATGCATGACCCCAACATGGTGAATTTCTTTCACTAATTCATCAGTGGTAAATGCAAATGGATCTGGTCTATTGTCTCGACGATGAGCTATAGCTGAATGTGTATTTTTCAATAAATACCAATCACCGTAATCATCATCTTCAGATGCAACCAATACAAGATTCAAGCCTGTTCCATCAGAAGACTCTACCCCACCCCAAGCTAAAACTGGTTTCCCATTTAGGGTTGGTTTTGTCACATGAAGTCTGCGTTCACCCCACCCATCGTCTGCGTAGCGACTGAGAACGTCAGAATCATTAATTTTGTGAAACCATATGTTTACAGCCTTGCGATCAAACCTAATGTCACTTGTCAGATCTCCCATATCAGAAATTTTAGAGATACTCATTGCTGAGTCTGCACCTGAAACCTTATTGAAATTATCAACAAATTCGTTTACTGGCTGAATAATTTCATTCTTGAACTGAAAGTTCAAAATGTCATTTTTCCTCTTCAGTTCTTTTTCTTTAACTTGCTGTTCAGATAAGGCTTCTTCTGCCTTCAAATCTCTCGATATTTTTTTTTGCAAGATATTATCAATTGCTGATCTATGATCACCAACATTTTGAGTGGCATTGATTAGCTCTTGCCTTACTTCATCCCATGCTTTAAAACGCGCACTTGGCCTTTTTGCCATTAGTTTATTAACAACGGAGGATACTTTGGGAGAGATTTTGGCATTTACTGTATTTAGCGCTTTAGGTACTGAAGTTAGGTGTGCTTGTTCCCAATCATGAGGTGTACCGTAAGCATGCCGCATACCTGCTATTTGATAAAAGACATGACCAATGGAATACATGTCCATTTGAATTGTATTTTTCTCAGCTCTGTAAGCTTCAGGTGCAATATAAGGTGCTGTGCCCCAACCTTTGAATGTTTTAGAGCGTGTTTTTTCTTCTGCTATTTTTGCCAAACCAAAATCGGCTATTTTAAAAATGCCTTTTTCTATAAAGATGTTGTCTGGTTTAATATCTCTGTGAACTAATATTTCATTAACAGCTTCCATTCCATCGATTATCTGATGGAATATTTCCAAACAAGCATCCTCTTCCATAAACTCATGTTGAGCCAACAGAAAATCTTCTAATGAGCCACCTTCAGCCAAATCCATTACGAGGTAAGGAGTTTTTGGTTCAGTTAACCCATCATGAAAACCGCGGTAACAAATTACATTTTTATGAGTAATGTGTTGAGCTTTTTCCCATTCATTAATAAGAGAGCGGTGGTTATTATCATCAGGAAGAAAATATTGCAGTGACTTTAATGCAAATTTTGAATTCCCATGCTTTTCTTCAATAGAAAAAACATGCCCCATACCGCCTTGCCCTAAAAATTTTGAGATAACATACTCTTTACCTTGAAACTCAACTGAATCCTTGATTCTAAACATTTATACTTCCTTCATAGATAATAGTATGTCCTGACTGAACGCCATATAACGCCGTGCTCTGCGGGAGGAGCGAAGCGACGATCCGCAGCAGCACATTGTTATGGCTTGCTGTCTCATTTTTCTTTGCTTTTAGCCATGACCATTACTGGTACACCTTCGGGAGGGAACTCATCTTCGACTGAACGCCACCTAGCTTCATAAGCAGTTACCCAAGTTTTAGCTTCTCTTCGTTCTTTCTCTACCCAAGCAGGCCTGTAATAGAGACGCAAAACAATACACACGATTGCATTAGTAAATCTAAACCTTGGATCATTAGTTGGATAGTTAGATCCTTCGGGTAGATCTGATTTTAAACTTGAACAGAACCCTTTAATTTTCTCCGTCTGGAACGATAGTCCATGCTTTGCATGCGCAAATTCATTCCTTACTTTACGAATTAAACTTATTTCTTGATACTCAAATTCATCTATTAGGCCCAATGCAAAGCAAGTTTCGATTTTTGAAGAGAATGTACCTAATGGAGCATTACCCTCGGTAAGCAATTTTTTAGACGATTTACCCTCGATAAAAAAGGCCTGCAATGTTTCCAGTAGCTTTTCATCGATTAATGCAGTGCCAACTAAAGGGAGGCCTCTATCCGTTTCCTTTTTTAGTTCTTCGACAAACTTCGCTAAGTCTTCTGCATGATCTAATCTCATTCGAGCTTAATTCTCCTTATGGCCATAACGTTTGGTTAAGGGGCGGGCTTTAGCCCGTCCCAGTGAGCGAAGCGAACGATTTGAACCACTTATTATGCAATTATTCTGGTGTAGTGGCATAGTGAATTTGGCCACCTAATAAGAAATGTTATGATCTCATTCATAGCGAATTTAGGTGACAAAATGAATAAAAGTAAACGTGCTCGATATAGCGCAGCGATTAAACTCGAAACTGCCCAATTAGTCATTGACCAAGGCTATACACAAGAAGCGGCTGCCAAAGCCATGAACGTAGGTAAATCAACGGTCAGTAAGTGGGTAACGCAACTTCAGGTTGAACGCAAAGGGCTTACTCCT
>NZ_JAKKSC010000067.1:0-5296 GCF_025653705.1 Shewanella sp. SM87 | reverse complement strand
ACAATAGAGCTGAACGTGCAGTAAAACCGTTTGTGATAGGCCGAAAAAATTGGTTATTTAGCCAAACGGCTAACGGTGCACATGCCAGTGCCGCCCTTTACAGTATTGTGGAAACCGCCAAAATAAATGGTCTAATCCCATTTGATTACATCATGGTTTGCCTTGATGAACTGTGTAAACCAGAACCCAATATCGATAGCTTGTTACCCTGGAATTTTAAACAGTAGGTGTGGTTCGCTAGACGGTTACTTTATGAGCTTGGTTATGAACGTAATAAATTGGTTCAGCTTGGGTCTGAAGAGCCAGCCCATCAAACATTAGCGGGTGTGCATAGAGTCGCATCACTATTGAAAAGGTGGATATTAGGAACTCATCAAGGTTCGGTGGGGCATGAACATTTAGATAGTTATCTCGACGAATATGCCTTTCGTTTTAATCGTCGAGCTTCTCATTCACGTGGTCTACTATTTTATAGATTACTTGAACAAGCGGTGGTTACACCACCCGTTAGCTATGAAAATATCAAAGAGCGCTAAACACAACATGTAGTGGGTAGTGGAGCTAACAGGATACCCCTTATATAATAACAGTGCACGTTGAAATTTATTCCTATTAAAGCTCATGCAGGTCTCGTTGGTTTTGAGTCTCCTGCAACTGAGTACACACAACTTGGACTTGATTTAGACCAACAATCACTGTTGAAGCGGCATTGAACGTGGAAATGGATGAGCATTTGGGGTATGAAAAATCCCGTGTAAGTAATAGCCGCAATGGTAAAACCAGCAAGTAAGGATTAAACGAACTCAAGAAAGAATTCATGTTCAGGTATAGGCTTGCTATATAAATACCCTTGTATAGCGTCGCAACCTAAAACGGACAAAAATACTTTTTGCTCTTGACTCTCTACACCTTCTGCGACTGTTTTTAGTTGTAAACTATTTGCTAACGCTACAATACTAGATACTATTGCTGAATCATCCTCTTTCCTTGGCAGGCCATCAATAAAGCTTTTATCAATTTTCAATGTATCAACGGGGAGTTTCTTTAAATAGCTTAGTGAAGAGTAGCCAGTGCCAAAGTCATCAATTGAAATAGCAACGCCTATGCTCTTTAATTTCAGTAATGTTTTAATAGTTGTTTCAATATCTTCCATCAGTAAGCTTTCTGTTATTTCTAATTCAATTTGATTTCCTTCAATTCCGGCTTTTTTGATTGATTCATTTATATCATCAACAAAAAATTCTGATTTAAGTTGTGCGGCAGATACATTGATTGATACTGTAATTGGCAGTGTTGAATGGTGTTGCCAGTTTTTTGCAAACTGGCAAGCCTTATCTAGTACAAATTTACCTAAGGGTATAATAAGACCTGATTTTTCGGCTAAAGGAATGAACTCAATAGGAGAAACTCTGCCTAATTTGGGATGATCCCACCGTATTAGTGCCTCACACCCAGCTAAGCTGCTGTTCTTTAAACTTTGCTTTGCCTGATAGTAAACCTGAAAATCATTATTTTGCAAACTTGTACGCATATCTGAAACGAGTTTGAGTTGATTTATTCTTTTTTCTTCAATCTCTGAGTTATAGACTTCGTAATTGTTTTTTCCTTTCCCTTTGACTTGATACATTGCTTGGTCAGCAGATCTTAATAATTCGTTAAAACTTTTTCCATGCAAAGGAAAAACAGCGACACCAATACTTGCTGTGATATCGACAACACAATTGGTATAAGATTTTCTTATTTGTAATAGTGAAGTTATTTGCTCACAAAGCAATTGATTTTTTTTGTCTGTTACTGAATTGTAATCATAGAAGTCAGATATGGCTATAAACTCATCACCTCCAAGTCTAGCCAAATATGTGTTTTTGGGGAGGTTGTTGGATAATATTACAGCAATTTCATTTAAAAATTCGTCACCTATCAAGTGACCTTGCGTATCATTAATGTTTTTGAAGTTATCTAAATCAATATACAAAACAGAAAAATTTTTATTATTCAATTGCGCTATGGCTATTTTATCTTCTAGTTTTTTACGACATAAAACGCGATTAGGTAACTGGGTAAGCTCATCAAAATGTGCAAGTTGCGTAATTTTTCCTTCTTTTTCAATTAGTTGTGTGACATCTAATACCGCCCCTAGCATACGAACAGGCATGGAGTTTTTATCGCGAATGACATGGCCTTTTTCTAGTACATGTCTTACTTCGCCACTAGGCTGAACGACGCGATGCATTATTTCGTAGGGGACATCATCAGAAATTGCTGTATTAACAGCATCAATAACTGATTGCCTATCATCAGGGTGTATACAGCTAAGAAATGCCTTATATGTTGCGTCAAATTCTTGCGGTGTTAATCCAAATATTCGGTATATTTCATCGGTCCAAACTAGTGTTTCGTTGGTAATATCCCAATCCCAAGTTCCTACATGTGCTAATGATTGTGAAAACTCTAATCGTTCCTGCATTTTATAAAGTGCGGTGATTACCAACTCTTTTTTGGTTAACGTTCGCATTGAACAGACAGTGTAAGTATTTCCTGATTCTTTGTAATGATTAAGCTCTATAGATACAGGTATTTCTTTCTTATTTTTGTCGAGCGCCCATAATCCGGCAACCGTTCCCATCGAGCGTTCAGTTGGGTGACTAATAAATGAGTTGCGAATAGGTACGTGCTTTTCTCGATAACGTTTAGGTATCAAACACTCTACGGTTTTACCAACTAACTCTGCTGGTTGATAACCTAATAGTTTTGTTACCGAATCGTTAACCCACGTGATTTCACCTTTATTATCTACAACGATTATAGTGTCGGGTATTAAATGTAATAAATCAGGATAAAACGGAGACATAAAAATTCCTAAGAAAAATTAAATACACACTTATTATGCAGTTATTGTTGATTGCAGTGAGTGATAGACTTTTTCTGGCAATGTAACCAACCGCATAGGGCAAGCGGCGCAAGCACATGCTAACCAAGTGAGGTGCGCAATACACGCCGTGTCCACTTCATGTGCTCTTCTACCGCGGCATCAAGTTTGGTAATGAAGTTATTCAACTTTTGCGATGAGATTTGGTCGGATCCATAAAAAAATGATGCTCAGATAATGTCTGCGCTACTACGTAGTAGGCTGCCATAATAACCTAACCTCTAAATTGTTCAATTAGACTTTTCTGTACCCGCAATTGCTCTAATAAGCTCGCGGCCAGTCGTGACACCGTTATTCCATTCTCTTCGCTCACCACGGCCAGGTCATTAACTCTAACAATATTTTTACTCACCAGCTCTGTTACCACAGATTGTTCTTCAATTGCTGCTGAAATTTGTGTATTCATATCTGATACTTTGCTTACTTCGGTGTGTATGTTACGCAACGATTCCCCTGTTTTCTCAGACAAAATCACACAATTTTCAGACAGTTTTTTACCTACTTTCATTGCACTCTCTGCATTATTTGATTCCAGTTGAAGTTGTGCAAGCAGGGTATTAATCTCTTTTGTAGACTGCTGTGTTCGCTTTGCAAGGGTTCTTACTTCATCAGCAACAACCGCAAATCCCCGTCCCTGCTCTCCTGCTCGTGCCGCTTCAATGGCAGCATTCAAAGCAAGTAAATTGGTTTGGTCGGCTATACCGCTAATCTCAGACAATACCCTACCAATCGAGTTACACCCTTCAGTCAGGCGGGTAACCACCTTATCAACTTCTGCAAGTTGACTAGATAACTCATTTATAGCCCTTACAGTTGAATCAACAACTTGCTGACCTGCTTCAGATATGTTTCTTCCTTCATCAGAAGCCTGTGCGGCCACAGATACCGTTTTAGCCAAATCTTGTACGGTAGCCGCCATTTGGTTAATTGCAGTCGCAATATGTGCCGTTTCGGCATTTTGCTCAGCCAAATATTTTGCCACCATGTCACTGGCACTATTGGTCTCGTTCGCGGCGTCCGTAATGTTTATTGATACATCATTCACCCGCCCAACTATGGCGTTTATCTCTGCCTTACGCATTTTTAAGGCCAGGTGAATATTGCCTACCACATCGTTATGGCCCGTATATATGTAACTCATTAAAGGGTTGTCAAACACAGCTTTTGCATCATCGAGCAATCTGCGGTACTTGCTTCGCCAGGTTGTAAAGAATATTGCGGAAATGAGAGTCACAATTAATAAGGGAATGCTCAGCAGCCAGGGGATATTTGTAAAAATCATCATCGCAACAAAAGCCAAACACAAAAAAAACAACAGGCCTTGTATGATTGCGGTTGCATCGATACTGGCTCTTAAAGCCCGCGGCGTTTCACCTTTGTTTAATTTAGCGTATATGGCAGTGGCATTGTCCTTCACTTGATTATCGAGCTTGGTTCTTACCGACTGATACTCTTGTATTTTGCCATGACTATCTTTAATGGGTGTGACATAGGCATTAACCCAATAATAATCACCATTTTTACAGCGATTCTTTACTGGCCCCATCCATGATTTACCCTGCTGAACAAAACTCCATAAATCTTTAAACGCCTGTTTTGGCATATCCGGATGTCGGACAAGATTATGTGGGTTGCCTTTCAATTCATCCAGGGTAAATCCGGCAATTTTGCAAAATTCGGGGTTTGCGTAGGTTATTTTACTGTCTAACTCTGTAGTGGATAATAATATATCCGCGCTGCCAAAATTAACTTCATTACCCGAATGATTTCTAGTCATAAAATTACTAATCCATTGATATATATATATATATATATTATTTATTTATTTATTTATAATATGCCGAATATTAGGTAAGTCAAATAAAACTTTAGTATAGAATCCGTCCAACACATAAAGCAGCAATTAACCCGACGAGAGTTGGTTGAGCCAGGATTAAATTGTTACTTGGCGTTATATTTAGAGCGTTCTAAAAAACAGCCCATATACCGCTTTTCCGCCATCTTATTAGAAACACCACGCTATACTTTTAGAGTTCCGGAACTGCATAAACCTCTATTTTTAACTTCGGTTATAAAAGGGGCGATTGCCATGTAACTGTTCAAATCAGTTGTAGAAAGGTAACCGTCTAGCGAACCACACCTACTGTTTAAAATTCCAGGGTAACAAGCTATCGATATTGGGTTCTGGTTTACACAGTTCATCAAGGCAAACCATGATGTAATCAAATGGGATTAGACCATTTATTTTGGCGGTTTCCACAATACTGTAAAGGGCGGCACTGGCATGTGCACCGTTAGCCGTTTGGCTAAATAACCAATTTTTTCGGCCTATCACAAACGGTTTTACTGCACGTTCAGCTCTATTGT